>NZ_JAWOWL010000047.1:0-39229 GCF_033340395.1 Vibrio sp. 1159
AGCAATAAGAGGGCGGTATGACAACAACTAAAAGGTAGTTCTGATTCAGCAGATAGATCTATCCCTGCACTTTGAATTAACAAAGCGAACGATGATCCTTGCGAAAAGAGTGCTTTTTAGATTGTTGAACATGAATCTGCACACTGCAGATAAGCCGTTCTTGCTTAATATTTTGGAGGTAGAAGTGGCGCACCACGACTATCAATTTTGAGAGGAGGAAAAAGTGATTAGCTTTTTCAACGTTGGAAATAGTAACAGTAATTAGCTCCAAATGTCAATATTTATTTTTTCAATTTGTCAAGTTTATTTTGGCATTTTTAAAGCAATTTAAAAGTCTCATGATAAAATGGGTAGTTTATTATCTAACAAAAATTAAAATGATGTTTGAATATCAGTTATTAAAGCCTATATACATTTTTTTAAAATGTTCAACCCCGATTGAATGGATTGATGAAGCACGTAAGCCAGAAAATCTATCTATCATTCTGCGGGATCATCTTCTATGTGAATTGAAAGCCTCTCAGAGCGCAGTATTCCTTCTTAAACGCTATGCCCTTACTGATGAGGGTAAAAATCAAATCACAAAGCTTGTGCGCCCATACGAGGACTTTGCTTACAAAGGTATTGGTAGTCTTGAAACTCTGAAAGGCAAAAGCAACATCTCTAAATCAATCAAGCCAAAAGATGGCTGTGCTTACGGGCAAGATATGATCGATAAGATGGTTCTTTTAATTAGAGAAGAGCTACATCACTTCTACCAAGTTTTAGAGATTATCGAAAAGCAAGGTTTAGAATATCGCCCGATCACAGCAAGTCGTTACGCTAAGGGAATGATTAAACATATTCGCACTTTTGAGCCAGCAGCACTTATCGACAAGCTGATTATTGGTGCATTCATTGAAGCGCGTTCTTGTGAACGATTTGCCAAGCTTGCACCGTACCTTGACGAGCCAATCCAGAAGTTCTACATCTCATTGCTTCGCTCAGAAGCACGACACTATCAAGACTACTTGGAACTGGCAGAACAGATCGCAGGTGAAGATATTTCTGAACGTATTGAACACTTCGCCAATGTTGAAGCTCAGTTAATTTCTACTGGTGATTCAGAATTTAGGTTTCACTCAGGTTTACCAAACTTAAAATAACCCTTGATAATTTACCTGATTAAAATCAGTTAGATATATCACTTTATCACAATGTGCACACGTATTCTTTAAGTGAGCTAAAAGCTGGCCAATCTGCCATGTTTTTAATTCGTAAGTATGCCGTTGATCAATCCAGTTCACATGCTCTACTTGACTGGTTTAAGCCCTACGAAGATTTTGCTTACCGTAACGTAGGCTCATTGGAAACTTTAAAAGGCAAGAGCAATATTTCTAAGTCAATCATGGCTAAGTCCGACTCACCATATAGCCAAGATTTGATCGATAAGATGGTGCTTTTGATAAAAGAGGAGTTACACCACTTTTATCAAGTTTTAGAGATCATGGAAAGTCGTGGAATTGAGTACAAAAATATTCCAGCAAGTCGTTATGCTAAAGGACTGATTTCGCATATGAAGACTCATGAGCCGGAAACGCTGATCGATAAACTCATCATTGGTGCGTACATCGAAGCTCGATCTTGTGAGCGTTTTGCCAAACTAGCACCACATATGGATGACGATATCGCAAAGTTCTACATTTCTTTATTACGTTCAGAAGCACGCCATTACCAGGATTATCTTGTATTAGCGGAGCAAATCGCAGGCAAAGATATCAGCGAGCGCATCGCCTACTTTGGACGTATAGAGGCAGATTTAATTTCTACGCCAGATACAGATTTTAAGTTTCACAGTGGTATTCCAGCCTAGCGAGCATACTCTGAACTTATATCGACAGAGAATAAATAAGCCGGACATTTCGTCCGGCTTATTTTTTGTGGCAACGGGGTTAGGAATAAAGCTGAAACACAACAACTAGAGCTGGAATGAACCCATTCGAGTTTTCAAGTTGTGCGCTAGGCTACTAATCTGCTGACAAGCCACAGCCGTTTGTGAAGCTCCCTCAGCCATCTCTGTTGAAGCACTATTAATATGCTCCACACTGCGATTCAGCTCTTCGGATACAGAATTCTGCTCACTGCACGCCGTTGCGATTTGTGTGCTCATTTGCGCTATGTTATCGACAGAATGTTCAATTTCTTTTATCTGGCTATCAGCGTCATTAACTTGCTCAACACACTGAGAAATACCCTCCTGACAATCGCGGCTTGAATGCCCTATTTTACTGCTGCTCTCTTGTAGTTGATTAACAATTTCCACAATTTGTGAAGTGGAGTCTTGAGTGCGTTGCGCCAGAGAACGAACCTCATCTGCCACAACAGCAAACCCACGTCCTTGTTCACCAGCCCGAGCGGCTTCAATTGCGGCGTTCAGTGCTAACAAGTTTGTTTGCTCGGCAATCCCGCGGATCACATCGACGACCACATTGATATTGTTTGAGCTCGATTCAAGCTCACGTGCCAGTTCATCTGATTCTTGGATCGTATGTGATACACGCTCAATTACTGCGATAGTTTGTTGTAACGTCGCCGTTCCTTGCTTTGCCACTTCCGCAGCCGAATAAGCAGAGGTTGCGCCAACTTCGGTATTTTGTGCCACTTCACTTACAGCAGCTTGCATCTCTGTCATCGCAGAAGCCACCGAGCTAAGTTCAATTTGTTGATTTTGCATACCAGAGGCGGTCTGAGAAGAAATAGCACTCACTTCCTCTACTGCTGCCGTTAGCTGAATCGTTGAGTCATTAATCTCAGAAACCAACGAATGTAAGTTTGTTTGCATACCGACAAGCTCTTTGAGCAGCGTTCCTAACTCGTCTTTGCTCAATTCGCTTTCGTCGATTTGATTATTCAATTGACCCTTGGCGATTTTGGAAGCGAATTCCAATGCTCGATCAACAGGCCCGCAGATGACTCGAGAAAGCAACATGGCAGACATTACCATGACCAATGCGACGACAAGCGCACCAACAGCAGCGCTGTATTGTGTAAATGCCGCTTCACTTTGTACTTCTTCACCAATCAAATTCACCAACTCATCGTTCAACGCGAGGGTATCATCCAAGCTGCTCAACGCTTTTGAGTAGGTATCGAAACTTGATAAAATTACATCATTTGCACTTTCAGCATCACCTTGGCTTAGCAGTGCGTTGTAAGTCTTCGTTTCTTTGATGTATTGATTCCAAGTTTCTTTAAAAACGCTAAAAGACTGCGTTTCACGCTTATTAAGGTCGAGCTTTTCGTATTCTGCAATACCAGCCTGCACATCAGAACGCCATTGGTCGAGGCCTTTTAACCACTCACCAATTTTGGGGTGATTTGCGTTTGGCAATAAAGAGAACTCATCTTTACGCACTTTAGTAATATCAACTTGGATACCTTTCAAAATCGCAACAGAAGGTAAACTTTTATCTGTTAACACTGAGATGTCTTTATTCAGTGTTAACAAACCTTGCACCAACATTACTGACACTAAACCAAACACGGCAAAAACGGTTAAATAACTAACCGATATTTTCTTTACGACACTTAAGTCTTTAATACGCATGCACTTTCTCCCCGCAGCCTTTCCAAACCTCTCACTTAAGTGAAAGCTTAACCTCTAAAACACACTGTTTTTTGCGCTCGATATCATTGAACGCTCTTATATACATCGGCTTGAGAGATCAAATCTTGACCAGTAATTGATAGTTTTATCACAAGCTATTTTAGAGATAGGCTCGTATGCTCCGTATTGTGTCTACATCTTTTCATGAGCGCTTCTCGGCGCAGATCCAAGATCTCATCGATGAGCTTTTCTTTCGCGTTTATCCCAAAATGCTGGGCATAATTTTTTACTTTTGCTATCTCATTAGGCTGCAAGCGGTACACCTCTTTCTTTAAACGCGCTTCTGCTTCACTTCTAATCAGACCTTGCTCTTGTAACAATTTAATGATGGTTTCATCGGTTGGATTTACTGCTCTAGCCATGGTGCTCCATCTATCAATTTGAGTTCTAGCCATATGGCTAGATGAATGACGCCGCACAACTTATAGAGCAAAGATGACAGCTTGATTGCAGTGAATGCAATTCGTTGACTGTTGGTATTATTTTTCCACCGCTTCAACGGCCACACACTCAATACCCCCATCCTAACCATTGAATAAAGATCACATTCTGATAACAATTTTCAGCGCTGGCTTAAATGTCATCCATATTTAACGTGCAAGTAACATTTATAAACAAGAATGATTGCTCTAGTTCAAATGATGGAAAAATAAGATGAAATTTTCGCAGTGGAGCCTTTTATTAAGTAGCTTGATAGCGTTACCCTGCATTGCAGATACCGACGTTTACCTAACGAATAACTCTGATCAACCGTTAACTATTCAAGTAAAACATGAAGGCAGTGATTTGCTTCAATACGGAGAAGAGTGGCAACAACATGTGCAGGTACTTGGTCCGTGGGAAACTAAATCTGTATTAAGCTTCAACCGCTGGGAGGGCGTGAAATCAAATCAAACTTACCGTTTTGAAACGGTGGTTTCTAGCCCCGAAGGTGAAAGCATAACACTCAATCAAATAATGGAAGGCCATTGGTACAATTCGACCATTGAATACGGCTTGTCCGCAGCCGATGTCGAGTTATCACTCAAAGATAATCGTAACATTCATCGTGCCAACACTAACGCTTTTGGTGCGAGAGAAACCGAACTGGCATTTAAGTCAGACAGTACCGCTCGATATGATGATCTTTACTACACCATCACGCCAAGCAAGGTAGCGGAGTCTGTCGACAACGAAGAACAAAACCTTAAGTTGATGACTTATAACATCTGGGCGTTGACGGCTATTGCATCGCACATTGGAGATCGTTACGAACTGATTCCTCAACATGTAAAAGGTTACGATGTTTTGGCGCTGCAAGAGGTGTTTGCCAGCGGCCGTGAAGCATTCTTACGTGAGTTAGCCAAGGAATATCCTTACCAAACAAAGATGTTAGATAAAGAAGGCGTTAATATTCATGATGGTGGCGTAATCATAGTTAGTCGCTACCCTATCGTGAACGAAGCGCAATATGTCTTTCCCGATTGCTCTGGTACAGACTGCTTTGCCGATAAAGGCGTAAATTATGCGGAAATAATTAAAGGTGGTCAGGCTTACCATGTGTTTGCTACCCATACCGCATCTTTCGATACAGACACCGCCCGTGAGTATCGTCAGCGCCAGTTCAAACAAATCCGCGCACTCGCCCAATCTCTTGACATTCCTTCGAGCGAAACTGTGGTATACAGCGGCGACTTTAACGTAAACAAAAGAAAGTTCCCTGGTGACTACCAACAAATGATCGCTAACTTAAGCGCCATAGAGCCTCAGTACTCTGGTTACACGGAGTCAACCTTTGATCCCCGTATCAATAACTTCGCAGGTGAAGCGTTATCAGGTGGCGAAAACGTGGAATACCTTGACTATGTTATGGTGAGTAGTGAATACGGGGTGAAATCATTCAATGACAACCGTGTAGACGTGCCGCGCACAACCGCAGAGAGTTTATGGAAACACTACAACCTTTCTGACCATTTCCCAGTAAGCGCAACAATCAAGCCATGAAGAAAATCGCTTTGATAATCATGTCCGCCATTATGGCGGGCATGATATTTTTAACTTTCAATCACGATGTTCAAAAAGAAGAGCTCGCTTCCTATCCTTCCCCTAAGACAAAAAATCAGAGTGTCTCCAGTACATCACCACAAACAAGCAGCATCGTGCCCGATACGGATACTTCACCACAAACAACTAAGCTCCCTTCCACAGTTCAAATAACGACTGAGCGATTAACTCAACTCAAAGGCAGGAAACTTGTCGCTGAACTTGAGACGTTTTGGCATGAGTGTATGTTGAACCGTAGTTGTGAAGAGCAGATCGCCTTGTTTGAGGCGCATTTATCTTTAGCTCGATTCCAGCTTTTGGCGAACTACCCTCAGCTCAGCAGCCAATGGCAAGAGAGTGTAGGAAATTTGTTATTTGATGAGCAACAATCACTGGTGTCGCGTGTTGCACAGCTGAAGAACGAAGCAAGAAGCATCTGGGGGGAATTGGCTGATGTTGTTTTTGCGGATGAGTTCGCGCTGTACGATTTCAACTTAGAAGCCCAAAAGCTGGACACTCAAAGCCCAGATAACTTTTTGCGATCTTTCGAGCAACTCACCATTGACTGGCAAGAACATGCAGATGCTATCGGGCTAACAAGCGACCAGGAAAAATATGAGCGTGCAGTCGCCCTGATACCCAATAGCATGAGCTTTCCAGATCGCCAAACTATCATCGCAGAGCTGCAAAAAACTTACTTAACGAAGGACGAAAGCGAAGAGATTCACGCTCGTGAGCAACAAATTGCTGAGCAAAAAGAGCAAGTCAGAGGTTACCAACAAGCATTGCAACAACTTGAGTCCAGGCTCAGAAAAGAGAGAGCCACAAGCCATTCAAATTTGTCAGAACCGGAATGGCAAAGCTATTACCAACAAGAAGTCGCGGATTTTCGTCGTGAATTTTTTTCTTCTTAACAATGCGCTTTGACTGGCTGGGAACTTAAAAAGGCACGTTGCTAACCAGCCGTCGTGCCTTATGTTCAACTCTCTACTTTTAATTCAGAATAAATTTAAACCAAATACATCTTTCACATCAAATAGCACTTTTTCGGTTTTCTCGCGAGAACGCTCACTACCTTGTTTTAAAATATCAATCAGCTGCGCTTTATCATTCAAATACATAGCGCGCTTTTCTCGAATAGGGCGAAGCATCTCTTGTAAGCATTCTTCTAACACTTTCTTGGTCAAACCATCACCTAACCCACCTCGTCGATAATGGTCTTTTAGCTGTTCGACATAATTTTTATCAGGATGAAAAGCATCGAGGTAGATGAATACAATATTCCCTTCGACTTGGCCAGGGTCCTCAATTTTCAGATGATTGGGATCGGTATACATAGATTTCACTGCCGCGGAAATCTCCTTTTCGGAGGCCCCTAAGTTGATTGCGTCCCCCATGCTTTTAGACATCTTATTTTTACCGTCAGTACTCGGCAAACGAGGTGCATCGCTAAGTAATGGACGGCATTCTCTAAGAACCTCTTTTCCACCCAGATGGTTTATTTTTCTCACGATTTCATTAGTTTGCTCTAACATCGGCAGTTGGTCATCACCCACTGGTACTAGCGTCGCATGAAACCCCGTAATATCAGCAGCTTGAGAAATTGGATACGTTAAAAAGCCTGCGGGAATAGAGCGTTCAAAGCCTTTACTTTGAATCTCATTTTTAACCGTGGGGTTTCGCTCTAATCGTGCGATAGAAACAAGATTACTGTAATACATTGTCAACTCGGCTAACGCTGGAATTTGAGATTGCAACGTGATCGTAGTTTGAGCGGGGTTGATACCAACAGCCAAATAATCTGCAACGACATTGAGAATATTAGAGGATACCTTTGATGGATTATGCGCGTTATCCGTCAACCCTTGCATGTCCGCGACCAAGATCGTTTGCTCGTGCTCCGTTTGCAATTTGACTCGTTGTTGCAATGAACCAATATAGTGCCCTAGGTGTAATGGACCTGTTGCTCGATCTCCGGTAAGTATAATTTCACGCTGAGATGTATTTTTATGGGTATTCATATTTGTCTCCAAGTATTTAATAGATCGCTACTGGAGATAAAAAGATCAAACACTCTTAGCTACCATCCAGCAGCTTAAGAATGTAAGTATTCCGCGCCGCTCTATTTAGAGCGCCACCAAGAGAAGGTTGTTAATGAAGGGCTAACGTGTATTTTCATGTTTTTTAAACTAACAGCACATACCGCAGAACTCAATCTGTTTTGTACTGAATTAGTGTGAGTGTTCCAACAGCCAATTAATAGGATTACATTGGTAAAGACATCGCAATGACCAAAACCGCACCAAATACCGAACCAGAGACAAACGCACACAGTACAGTTTTGTTGTGTTTCCTTTTCATTGATGAACTCCTATCCATAACTACGATGACCAGCCCTCACATCTAATACGCATGTGGATGCATCACGACAACGAGTTAACCAACATATCGCACGTAGGACCAGTACCGCTTTGTTAAATTGGGACCTCGTCCATAACTTGGAGTGTAAATGACTCCGGAACCTACAACAGAAGAAAATTTCATCACGTTACTGTCCTACCCTCCGGGTTTGTGGCTTAATAGGCAACAGGAACACTTTTTTCTTTTGCTGCGGATACTTACATGGAAGCTGTTTTACATCAGTTGCAATTCTCTTTGTCGATAACCGGACCTATCTGTTTGATGTTGGTACTTGGCGTTCTTTTTAAGCGCTTTGGTCTAATCAACGATAATTTTATCGAAGTAGGCTCTAAACTGGTGTTTCAAGTTACCTTGCCTGCAATGTTATTTGTCAGCATTGTGGCTTCAGAACACGACTTTTCCGCGGCAAGTGGATTCGTCAATTTCGGCGTCATCGCTAATATTTCGTTTTTCATTTTCACCTACCTTTCCGTCAAACTTCTGTTCAAAGCATCGCCTGACCAAGGCGTTCTCATCCAAGGTGGGTTCCGAGCAAATACAGGTATTATTGGTATCGCTTACGTTGCCAATGCGTATGGTTCTCAAGGTGTGGCGCTAGCAGCGCTCTATGTCGCGGTCACCACATTTATTTATAACGTCCAAGCGGTAATTTGCTTATCGCCCAAGGGGGCAACGTCTGCCTCGCAAGCAGCAAAGATGATGGGCCGAACACTGACTAGGAATCCGCTCATAATCTCCATTGTTCTAGGAATGGCTTTTTATTTACTCGCTATTCCAGTACCGAATGTGGTTATTGACGCAGGAGACTACTTGTCCAAAATGACATTGCCTTTGGCGCTGTTGTGTACGGGTGGCTCACTTGACTTTAGCTTGATGAGAAAAGAGAAAGGTCCATCTTGGTTTGCGAGCAGTTACAAGCTCATCGTAGCGCCAGTCATCATCACCATGGGAGCTTACTTAGTAGGGTTTCGAGGAATTGAGCTAGGTATTCTTTTCTTTATGAACGCCTCTCCAGTCGCTGCTGCCAGCTATGTCATGGCGCGTTCCATGGGAGGCAATGCCACGTTAGCTGCAAATATCATCGCACTCACTACGGTGCTTTCTACCGTGACCTGTACGTTGGGCATCCTATTTCTTAAGTTCTACAGCTTAATATAATTGGTCCGCGATAAAATAAAGACGCTAAACGGCATTGATGTCAGTTACTGGTCGTGATTCGCAAAAGTGAGCTTTCTTACCAGACGAAAAAATTCACTCGCTTCAGATTCCGACAAACAAGAAAAAAACTCTTTCTGTAAATTCGTCATGATTTGATGAACTTGCTTTAAAGCATTTGCTCCCTCTTTTGTCATGCTTAGCATTTTAAGGCGCTGATTCGATTTACTTTTAGAAACTTGAACAAACCCTCTCTTTTCCAGATTGTCCACCATCCGCTTTGCTACACTTCGCTCAGTTCGAACCGCATCAGCCAACGCTTGCTGGCTCATAGGTTGAAATTCTTCTAAAGCGGCCAGTGCACTTGCCATTTCTAGTGTCATCAAATTTTGCCGAGACAGCTCGGCTTGGGCACGATTGCGGTACATGCGCTGCATCACACCGCAGACAAACATAGGGCTTTGATCCAAAACGGAAATTGGGGAAATTTTCTGATCTTTCATCGTCGTTTTTCTTCTTTAGGCTTTCATTCGGCCGAAAAGGCTGTGCTGATACTGCACACAACACGCCGTCTTTCAGGCTCGCGTCATAGACGGTAACCACCAAGTGAAAACATAAAATAAAGAGCGCCGAAGCGCCCTTTAATCGTGTTTATTATCACTAGTATAACTCAGTTAAAACAAGCAAGTCCTACTCGCTTTGCTGAGTGGGTTTAGTGCTGGTCTCAGACAACTCTGCCTCCGACTCTTTTCTCGCACGTCGATCAAACAATCGCTCAACCACTACAAAGAAGATTGGGACGAAGAATATACCCAATATCGTGGCACTGATCATGCCACCAAGTACGCCGGTACCTACTGCGTTTTGACCTGCCGATCCCACACCTGAACTGATAGCAAGTGGTACCACACCCAAACCAAAAGCAAGCGATGTCATGATAATTGGGCGCAGACGAACGCGAACAGCATGTAAGGTTGCTTCGATAAGCCCAGCGCCTTTCTCATAGTAGTCCTTTGCAAACTCAACAATCAGAATGGCGTTTTTGGTTGCCAAGCCGACCGTCGTTAATAAGCTCACCTGGAAGAACACATCGTTGTCCATACTTCGCGTCATTACCGCGAGCACAGCACCAAGCACACCAAGAGGCACAACTAACACCACGGCGAAAGGTACTGACCAACTTTCATACAAAGCGGCGAGAACTAAGAATACGACGAGGATAGATAGCGCATATAGCATCGGCGCTTGGTTTCCGGAAAGGCGCTCTTCATACGAAATACCATTCCAGTTCACCGTGAAACCTTCTGGTAGCTTTTCTACCATTGCTTCAATTTCTTCCATGGCTTCACCAGTACTTACACCAGGAGCTGCACCGCCTTGAATATTCATTGCTGGCAAACCATCAAAGCGCTGCAAAAGAGGAGAACCATAGGTCCACTCGCCACTCGCAAAAGCAGAGAAAGGCACCATCTCTCCTTTAGCGTTGCGTACGTACCATGAATCGAAGTCTTTTGGCTGCATGCGGTATTCCGCATCACTTTGCACCATCACTTTCTTCACACGACCGCGATCAATATAATCGTTAATGTAAGCCCCGCCCCATGCAGCTGACAGGATTTGGTTTACGTCATTGATACTGACATCCAAAGCACGAAGTTTGACGTGGTCAATGTTAACTTTGTACATTGGCGCATCTGCCTGACCGTTTGGACGAACACCGACAAGTTTCGGGTTTTGTGCTGCCATGCCCAGAAGTTGCCCTTGAGCCGCAACTAATGCATCGTGCCCTTTATTCAACGAGTCTTGGAGATAGAAATCGAAACCTGTCGAGTTACCTAGCTCTTGAATCGCTGGAGGGGCGAACGCAAACACCAAAGCTTCTTTAATGGTAGAGAAGTACCCCATCGCTCGACCAGTAATGGAAGCGGCATCGGCGCCAGGCGCTTCACGCTCAGACCAATCTTTCAGACCGATAAATGCCATCCCCATGTTTTGGCCTTGGCCTGCGAAACTAAATCCAGCAACGGAGAAGACTGACTTTACATTGTCTTTTTCGTCTACTAGGTAAAAGTCACGCATTTTCTCAAGTGTTTTTTCCGTCTGTTCTTGTGTTGAGTTAGGCGGCAAAATAGCCATTGAGAATACTGTGCCTTGGTCTTCATCTGGCAAAAATGACGTTGGAAGGTTCATAAATAACCAGCCAGCACCTGCACTCATTGCCAAAAATACAACCAACATGCGACCTGTGCGTTTTAGAAGTTTGGCAACGCCGGTTTCATAGCCTGCTGTCATCGCATCAAACTTGCGGTTAAACCAGCCAAAGAAGCCTTTCTTCTCTAGAAGCTCAGCATCGCCTTTTTTCAGCAACGTAGCACACAATGCTGGAGTCAGAATTATCGCAACCAAAACGGAAAGCGTCATAGCCGCCACAATAGTTATTGAAAACTGACGGTAAATAACCCCGGTAGAACCAGACATAAACGCCATAGGGACGAATACCGCTGAAAGCGTCAAACCGACACCAATCAGGGCACCAGTGATCTGTCCCATCGATTTTTTGGTCGCTTCTTTGGGCTCTAACCCATCCTCATGCATCACACGCTCGACGTTTTCCACCACAACGATGGCATCGTCCACCAACAAACCGATAGCCAGAACCATCGCGAACATGGTTAACGTGTTTACGCTAAATCCAGTCGCGTACAAAATAGCGAAGGTGCCGAGCAGTACGACAGGCACTGCGATCGTTGGAATGATCGTCGCACGGAAGTTCTGCAAGAACAGATACATGATTAAGAACACAAGAAGAATGGCTTCTAATAGCGTTTTAACCACTTCTTGAATCGAGGCTTTGACGAATGGCGTCGTTTCAAATGGGTAAGCAATCTGCAACCCTTCTGGGAACGTAGCACTCAGTTGGTCTAAGCGCTCTTTTACCGCATTGGCTGTCTCAAGCGCGTTTGCGCCAGTACCTAATGAAATACCTAAACCCGATGCTGGGAAGCCATTATATTGGCCTCGAATATCATAACTTTCTGCACCACGTTCAACACGAGCAACATCTTTCAAATAAACATTAGAACCACTGGCGTCAGACTTAAGAATGATGTCTTGGAACTCTTCCACACTGCTCAAACGACTTGCAGACGAAATCGTTGCATTCAACAACTGGCCTTCCTGCGCAGGTGCTGCACCAAGTTGACCTGAAGAAACTTGCGCGTTCTGTTCACTGATCGCGTTCGCTACATCGATTGCGGTCAAGTTGAATTGCGTAAGCTTAAATGGATCCAGCCAAACTCGCATCGCATACTGCGCACCAAACGCCTGCACTTGTCCGACACCAGTTACACGACTTATCGGGTCTTGAATATTCGTTACAACAAAGTCGCCGATATCGTTTTCTGTAAAGTCTGGATCTTCAGAATAAACTGCGACAACCATGAGAAATGCCGTATTGGATTTATTTACGACAATACCTTGATTTTGTACCTCCATCGGCAATGAAGTCAATGCCAATTGCAGTTTGTTCTGCACCTGTACTTGCGCGATATCAGGATCAGCTTCGCTATCAAACGTCAGGGTAATTGTCGCATTACCAAATGCATCACTGCTCGATGATAGGTAGCGAAGGTAATCTAATCCTGTCATGTTTTGCTCGATAACCTGCGTTACCGAGTCTTCAACGGTTTTTGCTGATGCACCTGGATAGCGAGCACTGATGGTGATCGTCGTCGGTGAAATCGTTGGGTATTGCGAGACGGGTAAATTGAATAATGACATTACCCCCGCCAACATCGTTAGAATCGCGAGAACCCAAGCAAATACCGGACGATCGATAAAAAATCGTGCCATGATTACTCCTGTTCACCGTTTTGGATAGTTACCGAACTGCCTGGCCCTACCTTTTGTAAACCGGCGGTAATGACTTTATCACCCGCGTTCAAACCATCAATAATGCGCCATTGGCTATTGATCGCTTCGGCAGTCTTCACTGGTTTCGCTTCCACTTTGTTCTCGCCATTAACCGTCATCACTGTCGCTTTACCTGTCGCATCACGAGATACCGTATTTTGTGGTATTAGAATCGCATCAGGGTCGACACCAGTAATGACCGTCGCACGAACAAACATTCCAGGTAGCAACAAACCGTCAGGGTTTGGGAATTCGGCACGAAGCGTCACGCTGCCCGTACTTTCGTTCACATTGACCTCAGTAAATTTCATTGTGCCTTTGTGTTCGTAAGTGCTGCCATCTTCAAGCATCAATGTAACTTGCGCAGAGTCATCTTCTTGCATATGGCCTTGGGAGAGTGATGCTTTCAAACGCAGCAGTTGCGCGGATGATTGCACAATATCAACATTGATAGGGTCAAGCTGTTGAATGGTCGCTAATTTGGCAGCTTGGTTAGCCGTAACCAACGCACCCGCTGTCACACTCGATTTACCGATCACCCCGCTAATCGGAGCTTTGACTTGCGTATAATCTAAGTTGATTTTTGCTGTGTTGATCTTGGCTTTTGCGACTAGGACCTGCGCTTTCGCTTCTTTGTATGCCGCTTCTGCTTCATCCAAGTCTTGTTGGCTGATGGATTTTTTGGTGATCAAGGTTCTGTAACGCTTCACCGTGGCATAGGTCGACTCTGCCGCAGCTTGCGCACGGATTAATTCCGCTTCAGCGCTCAGCAAATCCGCCTGAAATGATGAATCATCAATTTGATATAGCGACTGTCCTTGTTCAACAAGGCCACCTTCAACAAAATTTCGCTCCGAAATAATGCCAGTGACTTGCGGACGAACTTCTGCTTCTTTGAATGCTCTGCTACGACCCGGCAACTCTACTGTCAATGCTTGGCGCGTTGGCTGCACTGTTAACACTTCTACTTCGGTTACGGGCGCAGCCCCCCCACCTTGGCTCGATCCTTCTTCGCTAGGTTGACATCCAACCACAAAAAGGCTCGACGCAATCAGTAGAGATAGCGTGGTTTTACGTCTCATGAATTTTTCTCTCTTATCTACCGACAAGCCTTCAAGATTCCTTATTAAAAGCTTCTAGAATGACTTAATAATGACTAATGGATGTATATCCAGAACAAATTAATTAGGATGATAAATACCCAGTGTTGTACATACAACAAAATTTACAGTTCTATACGCTTACGAAAAACGTTTATGGTAAAGGTGTTATGAAGTTCTCAAATTTGAAGATTTTGGGTTGGAAATCACATTTTCCTGTGTGCAATTGCAATGGTTAAAAAGCAGCAAAAGTGATGATAAAAGCATCATCACGCTGTACAGAGTTTGTTACCGCTGTCTAGGGTTATTTGCCCACTCTGGTATACGAACTAAAGTGAGAAAGGAATGTAAATATAGTCGAAATTTCACAAGTCAGGTTCGCCACTTATCTAAAAAATAACCCGCTAAGAAGCGGGTTATTTCGTCAGTGAGATTGCTGTTCTCAAGCTTATACTTTGAACTGACTGACCTGATGATCTAAACGTTGAGTTTGCTCTGACAACATGGCTAAAGAAGCTTGCGCTTGGTTTACGATTTCCACAATTGAAGTGCTACTGTCTGCAATGCCTTGTACGTTGCTATTTACTTCGTCACTTACTGTACTTTGCTGGCTCGCAGCCGTTGCAATGTGTGTATTCATCTCGTTCATACGTGAAATCGCGTTCAAGATTTCAGAAAGGGATTCACTCGCTCGGCCAGCGGACTTGATCGTTTCATCACTGCTATTTTGGCTACCGCGCATCACTTCTACAGCTTGTCCTGCACCAGATTGTAGCTTTTCAATCATGGTTTGGATTTCTCCCGTACTCTGTTGCGTACGACTGGCTAAAGAACGAACCTCGTCCGCTACCACAGCAAAGCCTCGCCCTTGCTCTCCAGCGCGAGCCGCTTCAATGGCTGCGTTAAGCGCTAATAAGTTTGTTTGCTCGGCAATACCACGAATTACATCCAGTACGGACGCAATGTTACTCACATCATGATCCAATGTGTTAATGACGTGGCTTGCGCTTTCGATTTCACTTGCGAGGCTGCGAATTGAGCTAACCGTTTGATCCAAAATAACATTGGTATTGGTAAGTTCATCATTCGCTGTTTGGCTCGCAACCGCGGCTTCGTTAGCGCTATCGCTTACATTTCTGCTGGTGACTTGCATTTCGTGCACTGCCGCCGCTACCGCCTCACTATCTTTTTGCTGAGAAACGGTCGAGTTCGCGATGGTCTTGGTCAACGAGCTAAGATTTGCCATTTCGTTACGTAGGGTATTTGAGCTTTCAATTACCTGAGCGACTGTCACTTGAATTTTGGACACAAACTGGTTAAATGCGTCTGCTAAATTGCCAATTTCGTCTTGTGTTTTTACATCGATTCGCTGACTTAGATCACCTTCACCGGACGCAATTTCTGTCATCGCATTTTTAATATCATTGATAGGCTTCACAACCGTTTGCAACAACAAAAACGCCATCGCAATAGCGGCCAGAATAACAATCACAATGCCCGCTTCAAGAATGAGTTCTGCTCTTGTTGCAGCCGCTGATATTTCGTCCTTCAATTGGCTTTGCTTTTCTTCTATTGCATCTTTTACAACGTTAAGCTGCGCTCTAACCTCGATAAATTGGTCTTCAAAGGTATGTTTGTGCTCATTGTAGTAACCACGCCATTGAGATTGAGGTAAACGTAGCATCGCCTCATAACTTGCTAACCATTTTTCACCCAAAGAGACAAGCGTTCGAACTTCATTACCATGTGTAGAAGGCGTCACACCGGCTTGCGATAGCTCAATCATTTGTTCCATACGCGGCAGCGCTTTGTATGCGTTGTCTTTGTATTCACCGATGTGGTGATCAATATCGGTTTGAGTATCAGAAAGAGCAACACCTTGGATTGCAGATGTAGCTTGGTAAAGATCGCGGTAAGCATCCTCAATCGTTAATAAGTTCGGCACGATCTGTTCGTTGAGTGTCTCACTCAATTCAGATTGCTTCCAACTTGTCATAACGTTTAATACAGAGCTCACAATAAACAATCCAATAATCAATGACAGCGGAATCACTATCTTCTGCTTGATCGTTAAGTTCTGGAACATGAATAGACTCTCTTTATTTATGGTATACAAACTGCCGGAAATTATATCAAACAAATAGAGTATACTATTAGGTAAAAGAGGCTATTCAACATGAAATCTAATGACTTTTTGACAAGGGTTCTAATTTCAACAATTAGTTGATTTTATACAAAATTTAACAAAGAGATCTTTTCAAAAGATGCAAATTAAAATGCTCTTTCAAAACGAAAAATATGTAACAGAAAGTGAATTAAAAGGGACCACATTTTGAAGAATAGATCGACTCAATGATTTACTGAGAACACATACAAAACACAGTTCTTGGATTGAGCACCACCGCGGAATATGCAAAGGTCCGAACATTTCTTCTAAAGCTCAAAAAAACCATTGTTTATCTGACGTATTTAAGGGTACTCCTTGATGATGTTAGTCGTGATGTTGGCAGACAGGATGCTTACAAGTTTTCGAAGTTAACCAGTAGCACAGTGAACGATTCAGATTTTCTTGAGCGCCAAGGCAATAAAAAAGTTTGCTATTTTCCTCTCAAGAGACGCATTAAAGAAAATAATGCAACCTAGTCACAAAGTCTTGCTCATCTTCAGAAAAGAATGATGTTGCTAAACAAATCTGGTGCAGCATACACATTGAAGCTAAACTCGTTTAAGGAACTTTTTCATATCAATATGAGAAAACATAGATTTCTCAAAGTTACACCGACCATTCAACGATTAAACTAATGTTAGCGTACCGGTACGTCCAAAAACTCCATGCATGAACCATTTGAAAGAGCCAAAATGTTCCAACCCAACTTCGCCTCAGTGGAGTGGCGAGTCGTTTCGCTCGCTCTCCTACTCTCTCTTCCTAACACAGCTCAAGCGGATCCACTAGATAAGGAAATTAGCAACCTTCTCCAACAACGTTTTTCTATCGCGGTTTTGCTGTCCGACACTGACGCAATTGCGTTTGGTATTGGCGACTTTGATCCGAATGCATTATTTGATACCGCCAACCCAGAGTTCGGGACTGACGAGTCAATCAATGAACGTCGAAGCAAATCCGTATATGTTCTCCCTTACACGACTAACTTTGACATAGAGGGCAGCGAGGACTTACATGAGCTGTCGTTTAAGGCATTTACGATACAAACAGAGAATGATCTCAAACTATTCGGCACAAGTAAGGATCTTCTCAAGGAAAGGACATACGGTGCATCGATTGGTTATGGGTATCTATACAAAGCAAGTGAAAACGTCACCCTTAGCACCAGAACGACGACTCACCTTATGCGTTATAAAAACTCATTCTCTACCGATAATAAACTTTCATCCATCATTGGAAGAATCCTAGACGGCCGTGCCGTTAACGTTTCAGCATGGGCGGCAATAGTTCAACCATCCATTAAAGCCAAATACACGTCTCCCACAATTTGGGGGAAATGGCATGCCAGTTCGACATTGAATTCATTCATTGGGCACAGCTGGGGAAGCGCAAATAACGGCAATATAGGCAACCCTAAAGGTTGGTACCTATCTAATGAAATCACCGGTTACTACAATATTTATCACGGTGAGCAGGCTTTATTTACCGGGATTAAAAGAGTCGACCTTTCGCATGATTTAAGCGATGAACTGGGAAGTCCGCATTACTACGAAGCTTCTATAGGATGGCTATTTTATGCACCAAAGCCCTTTGATTGGTTGGACAATTTCGGCATAGGCGTTAACTTCAACTACGGCTCGACTCTCAGAGGCGGCAGCATTCAGCTTTACTACAACAAACAATAAAGCCGTCAATACAGGAACCAGTTGGTAGCATATATAACAAGAAGAACGAGAAGACACAAAAGGAATGGCAGAGTTAGCGTCTTCGCAAACTTTTTCATGAGACTTGGGTTATCAAACACCACACCTTCCGCTTCTCTTACCCTTCGCTCTTCGTCAAAATGCCATTTAATGGCTAAGTAGGCTCCTATCCCTAATACAATAAGCTTAAAAGCTCCAGCAAAGTAAGGAAAGAAATTAGCCCAACTGTCATTCATTATCCATCTCCATCAAATTCAATATCAGCTTTGCGGTGGCAGAATCCAAAATTCATGTAGAATGCCCCCCTCAAAGTCAGACTCTCTGGCTAGCGCCAGTCTACTGCTCGAGATAGCTGTCCACAACTCTCTTTACCATATCGGCATCTATTAATTATTTAATAAATAATAAGAAAGACACTAGCACACTTGCTGAAAAGTAAGTGTCAGTTTGGATTGAAACTCATCAGAAATCGAAAATGGTCCGCAGTCGACTTGTTGATCTAGTGAAAGCCGAATTACCTAGCGCCAAATCGTTCGCTAGTATAAAAATGTAGCCTATCGCACTTCTGGTCGAGTGCTAACGAACTTATGATGCATATGTCATTAGCAGTGCAATTTTAAGTTTATCAATTAGCTAAAGTTTCCTACCTTAACTGCCAGTAAGTTTGCTGTGTTTGAGATGATCTCGACATGACTAGTGTATAAATAGTATGGAGGTTCAAAGTGAAGGCAAGGCAATTTTCCTTACTAAAAATATTGTTTTTGTAATTTTATTTCAGGATTATCGAAACCATCATAAGGATAATTCGAACTAATCTTAATCCATGCTCCTTCAGTTACATTTGCTTTCTTTTACTCACTTCTCGCGACTATTAGTGGCATTTTGAGACAATTTCCTACACTCCTTTCTTTCCCTTAGTTGATATAAATCATGGTTAGAAGAAAACAGAATCACCTGTATTTCTCGATACATGAATCCAAACTGCCCGACTTTTCGTAACTAAATTACAGATAGACACGATTTTTAGTATGGCACGTTTTTGAGGAACCAAGATGTTAGATACCCTCATGCTGTCGCGGATCCAGTTCGCGGCCAATATCAGCTTTCACATTCTCTTCCCGACCATCACCATCGCGTTGGCATGGATGTTGGTGTTTTTCAAGTGGCGATATAACCGCACCCAAGCCCCCGTATGGCTCGATGTTTATTACTTCTGGGTCAAGATATTCGCTCTTACTTTCGCCTTAGGTGTAGTATCCGGCATTACGATGAGTTTCCAGTTTGGTACCAACTGGCCAGGCTTTATGGAACGAGTCGGTAACGTAGCAGGACCATTGCTCGGATACGAAGTGATGACCGCCTTCTTTATGGAAGCCACCTTCCTTGGCGTGATGCTTTTTGGACGAGGACGAGTGCCGGAATGGGTTCATACTCTCGCCACCGTTCTGGTTGCTGTTGGGACAAGTATGTCCGCGTTTTGGATTCTAGTGCTTAACAGCTGGATGCACACACCAAGTGGCTATGAAGTGATTGACGGAATTGTACATGTAACCAGTTGGAAGGAAGTTATTTTCAATCCTTCTTTACCTTACCGTCTTCTGCACACGCTATTAGCATCGGCGCTGACTGCCAGCTTCTTGATTGCGGGTATCTCAGCTTATCAAATAATGAAAAAGCCAGATCACCGCTCAGCCAAACTTGGCCTAAAAGTCGCGCTGTTCGCGGCGGCTGGATTCATCCCAATTCAAATCTTTGTCGGTGACCTTCACGGGTTAAACACGCTTGAACATCAACCTGCAAAAATCGCAGCGATGGAAGGCGTGTGGGAGACCGAGCAAGGCGCGCCTCTTCTTCTGTTTGCGATGCCAAATGAAGAAACTCGCAGCAATGATTTTGAAGTGGGCATCCCAAAGCTGGCGAGTTTGATTCTTACGCATGACTTAGATGGGGAAATCCAAGGACTTAACGAGTTTGCACCTGACCACCCGCCAGTGAAGCCCTTGTTCTTTGGTTTCCGCGTGATGGTTGGTGTTGGTGTCCTTATGTTGCTTGTTAGCTGGTATGGCGCGGTGAAGCTAGCACGTAAAAAAGCGCTACCTAAACCTTACCTGTACACGGTATTAGCCATGACGTTCTCTGGTTGGATAGCCACACTGGCGGGTTGGTATGTTACTGAGATTGGTCGACAACCTTGGTTGGTCAGCGGTGTATTGCGAACATCCGAAGCCGTCACCACGGTTGCGAGCAGTAGCGTGATGACTTCGCTCATTATGTACTTAGCCATTTATGCTGCATTGCTGGTTGCGTACATCCATACCCTATTCTATTTGGCGCGCAAAGACGTTGCAGCCCATGAAGTCCCACTGACACAACAAGAGGCCTAATCATGCTCGACTATCTACCAGAAATTTATCTTCTGCTGCTTGGCTTCTCGGTCTTTATGTATGCCGTGCTCGACGGCTACGACCTTGGCGTCGGCATCCTATTGCCAAGTGATAATGAAGCTCAGCGTGACCGAATGATAGCGTCTATTGGCCCGTTCTGGGACGCAAATGAAACGTGGTTGGTGTTAGCCGTCGGTATTCTGCTGATTGCCTTTCCTACCGCTCATAGCTTGATTTTGACTGAGCTTTATATGCCGACCGCGATTATGCTGATCGCTCTGATCATGCGTGGCGTAGCGTTCGACTTCCGAGCCAAAGCAAACTCGGATCATAAACCTCATTGGGATTGGTGCTTCCGAATTGGATCTCTAGTCACCGCGCTAACCCAAGGTTACATGGTCGGCCGTTACATCATGGGATTTGAACAATCAGCCGAAGCATTTGGCTTTGCTTGGTTAAGTGCACTTTGTGTAACGGCGGCGTATGTTTACATCGGTGGCGCATGGTTGGTACTGAAAACGGAAGGTGATTTGCAAATACGCTCGGCGCGTTGGTCTCGTCGTGCGGGTTGGTTAGCAGCCTTGGGAATTTTGGTGGTGAGCGTTGTAAACCCGATTGTAAATCAACAAGTTGCCCTGCGTTGGTTCAGCTTCCCAGAAGTCTTGTTGCTTGCCCCAGTCCCATTGATTGTGTTGGCGACCATCTTCCTCGTTGATCGCTATTTGCGTCAGGTTCCAATGGTGAATGATCTGGGTGTGCGTTGGCCTTTCTTTGGTGTCACCGTCATTTTCGCGTTGAGCTTTCTTGGTCTTGCGTACAGCTTCTTCCCAGAAGTTGTGCCGGGGTTAATGACCGCACAAGAAGCCGCTTCATCACCTGCGACCTTAATGATTGTGGGCTACGGTGTGATGATTGTTATGCCGATGATTTTACTTTACACCTTTATGGTGTATCGAATCTTCAAAGGCAAAGCGACAGAGCTTAGCTACAAGTAGGAAAGGGAATTCCTCAACAAAGCGCCGCTGCTCATGCGGCGTTTTTTTGCAGTACTCAACGACTAAAGTATCTACCCAAGGCGACTGAGTGGGAACGCTTAGAGAATGTAGCGGCAGCCAGTAGTTTGTTCCTAACTAGAACGAGATAACCGTTTCTCAACTATAGCGATACAGGCACAAAAACAGAAAGAATATTTGATGTTACAAAAGGTAGACCGCCACTTTAAAACGCTTTGAGTATTTTTTGCGCTCAATGTGGTGCAAGTATACTTATGCTTTTTATGACTTGTGAACACTCAATTGCATGTTATGTTGCTGTTGAAATCGTACATGAAATAAGGACAAGAACATGAAGATAAGATGCAAAACGACGCAAAGCATTGAAAAATTTAACCCTGATGACCTCAATCTAAACACAGATCTCTTTGGTATGATTGCTGTTGTATTCGTGTTCATGGCTGTTTTGCTTAGCATCTAGTAGCACTACGTTCATTCTTGTGGCCGTATTCATACCTCATGTGATATGGGTGCTAAATTCTAGATTAAAGCGGATGTGCTAACCCGCACCAATCAGATTATGGCTGCCTCTGTATAGCATCTTCAATTTTGGCGTTGTATAGAGGTGAGATGTGAATAGTTGGCTTGTAGATAGAATGGCGCTTGCACCTTGAGCACTCTTGTGTACTTTCAATTACGCATTACTTTAGTGTAGATACGAAAAAAGGCCTGACAAATCAGACCTTTTAGAATGTGGCGGTGAGTGAGAGATTCGAACTCTCGATTGCAAGCTGCCAAGTTTAAATCAATTAATATCAACAACTTAAATATATACCACTTTAAAGGTTTGTACCAGTTCTTTGTACCATCCCTATTAATCCCAAGGAGCAGCCTTAATAAGCATCTTCCTCATGAAGACCTACTCAAAAAGATGTAGCAACTAAAACGGGCGTTCTTCTTTTGGTGGATTCACTTCTTCAAGTATCTTTATCGTATCGTCAATAACAGTTTGATCATCTCTACCATCCGCATAGTCAGAACCTTGATTCAAAGGGTATCTTTGTAGTGACTCCAACGCCTTGTCTATTGCTTCATCTTTAGATTCATACAGCATCTCAAGAACGTCGTGTTGATCTTTGATCTTCTTATACTCAGAACGAGAACTTTCAACCTCTTTCTTGAGGTTATCTATCTGACTTAATAAATCCGTTCTATCCGTATCCCATTTAGTCAATTGTTCATTCATCAGACGTTGTTGATACTCCTGAGTTGATACGACCGCATTTCTAGAGACTAGTGAATCATGTTTTTTGCGGCTGTCACCTAATGTGTTTAGTACCAACCAATCAACTCCTAATTGAACAGCCGGAACAACCACTAAGTAAAGTAGCGTCAAACCAAAGGGGTAAATGAGGTCTGTTGTTAAACTGAACCGAGACTCCTTGGCTAACATCACTTTTGAGTCTAGTGATGTGAAAACAAACTCTAGAAGAAAGGAGTGATTTATCAGTACCCAAGATAGGATAAATGTCCCTACTAATGGTGATTTCATTCTATGAGTTATAGCCTCCGCTACTGGCTTAAAAAACTCCTTGTGCATTCCTTCTCCTAAATCTAGACCAGCCACAATCATGGAAACTAAATTACATTAACTAACAGATAGATAGCAATAATTAAGAGGCATAGTCCCTCACGATAGTTAAATCTTATAATAATAATCTACTAAGAAGTACTGGCTAACTTCTGGCAACCTCTAAGCTGTACTCATTAGGTATACCCAAACGACTACGGTCAAACCTTGATCAAACAGTACCCAATAGGGTTGAATTTGAATTGTGACCACAATAAAATTTCTAACATCTTAGAGTTAAACGGGTACACCTAATGGCACACATAGCTTATCTACGTGTTTCGACCACAAACCAAAATACAGACCGTCAACTTACAGATTCTGGTATCACCTTTGATAAGAGCTTTACAGATAAATGCAGTGGTGGCTCAACTAAACGACCAGCATTAGAAGCTCTTAAAGACTACGTTCGAGAAGGAGATACAATCCACGTTCATAGCATCGACCGCCTAGCGCGTAATTTGGTTGATTTAAAGCAGCTAATAAACGACTGGACTAACCAAGGTGTTAGCGTGAGATTCCACAAGGAAAACCTAAGCTTTAATGCTGGTGGAAGCGATCATATGTCTGAGCTCATGCTGAACATGCTAGGAGCTGTAGCTCAATTCGAGTTAGCAATGATTCAGGAAAGACGTCAGGAAGGCATTGAGAAAGCTAAAGCAGCAGGGAAATATAAAGGTAGACCAACTAACACAACTAACCACCAGCGTATCGCTGAGCTACGTTCACAAGGAATGTCTTTAAGGAAAATAGCAGCTCAAGTAGGAGTCTCTCTTTCAACAGTACAAAGAGCTCTATCAACAAACCTCAAGTAAGTAAAAATCAAAAAACCAAGCGCACATATTGTGTAAAAATAGCTGGGCAGTGCAATCGTGATGGATTCGCATTACCCCGAACCCTCCCCCCCTCCTAGGGTTCCAATCAAACCAAAAAGAGAAACATTAATAATCAGTCATAGACCTACAGGTACATAACACACTATGAATCAATTCATGGCAGATTTGCGTATTTAGACCCTCGAACTCTCATACTCGATCCCGCGATGCAAGCCCGTGACGTTGAACTCATAAAAGACAAACGAGTACGTTCAGCGCAAGAGATTAAGCAAGAGAGTCAAAGCAAGGAGATTCTTGAAGACCTTCGTAATGGACAGCCTATAAGGCAGCCTATCACTGTTTTTGTGGTTGATGATAAGTATTACGTAGTGGATGGTTTCCACCGCACTGGAGCTTGTTTGAAGTACCTTGAAGAAAACCCCGATGCTGAATTGATGATTAACTCGTTGATCATAGAAAACCGTACTTACGCTGAGGCATTCTCAGCAGCCCAAGATGTCAATCAAGCGCATGGGGTTGGAGTTACTAAAGATGAAGTAATGCAAGCTCAGTTTCGCAAGCTAATTGTTAACCGAGAGTTTGACCTAAGCGTCTCTCAAGTATGTGAGCTTGTTGGATGTAGTCGTGGTCAGGCTGCACACATTGCTAACGGCTTAAAAGCTTGTAAAGAAGCATTAGGGACTGACATCGAGATGAACGACTTAGAGAGCTTTGTTGAAGGCCTCCAGTTTGGCTTGGAGTCACGTTATTACCTACCCCAAAGCTGCTGGGACTCTAAGGGGTTTCCGAAGATTAGACGCCTCTCAGATGCTTTTAAGGGCAAAGATAATATATCTGACAAAGATGATGAGCAGTGGGAGCAAAAGCAAATTAAAGACGTCTCAAATAGCATCAGCCGCCTCATTGAGTTCTTTGGAGAGGATATCTTCAGGGAAGGTTTAAGAAAGGTCACTAGGGGATCTCAATTAGGTATCTCGATATCTCAACGGAGTAAGTGGCTGGAACAAGCTGGGACTATCGAAGGGAGTATTCAAGATAAAAATAGTGGAAATAAAGCCCCTAACGTAACCGAAAACTACGACTTTTAGAAATAACATTGCGAGCTCGTAAGCCTTATACCACAAGGCCTACGGGCTATTTAAGACCAAAGTGTACACGTGTGAACAGTGGGGAGACTTTAGGTGTACACAACAGTGTAAATACATTAACTAAAAGCTACCAAAGACGTGGGACAGCCAACCTAGGCAAACAGTCTATTGCTTTCTTCTTAGCCTTCATATCAACCGTACCGTATGCTGCACCGATATTAGCCGGAGCGTGACCAGTGATAGCATCACTAACAGAATCAACCACTCCTAGACCACGCAAAACTGTTCTCAAAGAGTGCCTAAACGAGTGTGATGGCTGCTTGGTTATGCCTACCGTCTTGACCTGTTTACTCCACCACTTACCAATAGCACCAGACCTTTTACCGTGTTTGTTTGGCTTGTGCTCAGGGAATAGAAACTCTCCACAGGACGCCACATAATCCAAAAAGCCTAAATCAATGAGGTGCTCATGAATCGGTACTTGTCGAACAGACTTAACGTTTTTTACGTTCTGCTCTTCACCCTCACGAACATAAATAAAGTGAATATCTTCGTCTGATCGTTGTATATCTGAACTTCTGAGTTGAACCATTTCTTCAATCCGAGAACCCGTATACCTGCATAGAAGAGGCACCCAATAACAAGCCATGCCATAAGGCTTACTAGCAGTGACATCAGTGAATATATCTAGCTTAAATAACTGATTGATCTCACTAGGAGTAAAACCTTTAGCTTCCGCTACCGCAGACTTATTCTGTACTTTAGGAAGTGTTACGCCTTTGTACGGGTTGACGTCTATCAGACCAAGCTCAACAGCATAGCCAAATACAGGAGAAGTCTTTCTGAGAATAGTCTTAACGGTTGAAGGAGATATTGTCTCAAGCCCTTTTGTTTTAACAAGCTCAAGCTGCTCAGGTACTGATTTGTTTCTAATCTCTTTAGCTTTAGACTTAGGCAATTGTAACAGGGTATCTTTGTATTTTGAGATATGACCTCTCGTTACATCAGCAACATCTAGATCCCCTATTATCTCTATAAGACGCTCTATCTGAGACTCAACCTCTGCCAAGGATTGAGAAGCTTTGCCATTAATAGATGCAGACTCAAGGTAACGCTTCAATAGGCTCGAAATGGAGTTCTGAGATGATTTCAAAGCCCTAGACGGTATCTTATCAGGCTTAGACACTGAAAGGGACTCACTAGCGATTGGAGTGGTCACTGGCTCATACCCAAAGTCTCGCTTGTGACGAGCCAAACAGAGAGACTCAACTCGACGGGCGTAATCGTAAAAAGCGTAAACCAAACGTCTATATGAAGCGCTTGTCTCACATACAACTAAACCTTCTATGTTTAGCTGTTCTTCAATGAAATCTTTCAAGCCTTCCAAAAGCTCTTGATATTCCTCTTCAGTAGCTTTTGACGCATCTAGACCACTAAACTCAAATGTGTCAGATAAGCCGAATACGTGGAGACGCTTATCGCCCTCAACGCCATACCATTCATATCGAAGATAGCAATCATAGTTACCATTACCATCAACCTCATCTTTGACACGCAGATACCAACGCTCGGCAATGATCGCGCAATCACGGACATTAAGCTCAATATCAGATGAATTAGATAGCTTTAAATTAGCGAAGTCGATTTGCTTGAGCGCATCATCAAGATGCTGAGGAAATCGCTGCTTTGCTTCAGAAAGGTTTTTCGTTTGAAGAGATTTCTTGAAGACTGTCTTACCGATTATAGGAACCAGCTTTTTTGGGACAGCCATTCTAAAGTAGTAAACACCAGTTTGAGGATGCTTATAAGGACTTGCCATGATGTTCGACATTGTACCTACTCTTTGTACCAGTAGGCAGCTTACATTAAAACACCAAACCCCTGTATTATAAGAAGTTCTTACACTACAAGGGCTTATAGAATGTGGCGGTGAGTGAGGAATTACACCTTGCAATATAACACATTGATTTCATTGAAAATAACTCCAAGAATCAAAGCGAACACCTACACTTCAACCTACACCAAAAAAAAGACAAACAAATCAGAAGGTTACAACCAACACACTAAAAATTTCATTCTTTAACAAAAATCGATAATTGCCTGTTTAACAACACCTACTATAGTACAGTTCCCATTTATCGGCATTGCGGGATATTGAGGGTTTAAAGGCTTTAGATACTTCTTGTCACCATCAATGACCAACTGCTTAAAGGTTGCTTCTATAGAATCATCCAGACGCGCAACAACCAAAGAGCCTGATGAATAAGGTAACTCAGGATCAACAATAATGACTGCCCCTTCAGGTATCGATTTTTTACCGTTTGGATTTTCCATGCTGTCGCCTTTTACACGAAGTGCGAAACAGCCCTCATGTGCTTTCCCAGTGACTTCACGCCACTCTTCAGCATCTTCATGAGCTAATCCTTCCGCTATTTCAGTCCAATCACCGGCCTGAACCCAGTTAATGAGAGGAATTCTTCCCTTAATATCAGGCCCGACTTCTACATTACCGACCCCCAAACCAATCTCGCCATCACCTGTGGCGAGCCAATGAGCATTCACGCGAAGCGCCTCCGCGATCTGCATGGTGTAACGAGACCTAGCCGATTTACCAGAGCAAATCTGGCTGATCGACTGCTGTTTGATACCAATGCGACGAGCCAACTCAGACTGAGTCACCCCAGTAAGCTGCAAGGCATGGTTTAGTCGTTCGGATAAAGTTTTCATAAGCCCGTATTCTACAAATAAAACTGTAGCCTTTCAACAATTTTAACTGTTGACTTATCTACAGTTTAAACTGTAACATTCAATCTTGTAACAGTTATTATTGTAACAGGAGACGGTATGGAAGTGTTCAACACAACACAAAAACATCTCCGCCGTGCCATTGACTTGGTCGGCGGGCAATCAGCATTAGCACGAGCCATCAACTCAAAACAGCAAAACGTCTGGTTTTGGTTGAATAAATCAGGGCGTGTTCCCGCTGAATTCGTTTTACCCATCGAACAAGCTACGCAAGGACAGGTAACCCGATCCCAGTTAAGACCGGACATCTATCCCGAATGCCCAAGCGAGCTGAAAGCCAGTAACCAGTAGGATTAAGGGCAAATAATGGTCAGTATTTTACGTAAACACAAAAGCGAGTTCCTCCATGCGTGATTATGGCAAGGTCTATACCCGCTTTTGGCTAAAGCAAAACGTTTTGTCCTGGAGTGACTCAGCGAAGTTGCTAGGACTGTATTTGCTAACATGCCCACATTGTAATTTGCTTGGCTGCTTTCGATTGCCGATTGGTTACGTTGCTTCTGACTTGAACTGGGATGAGCAACAGGTTGCCAAGGCTCTAAATGAGTTAGAACAAGATCAGTTCCTCATTCGTTGCGAGGAATCCGGTTGGACTTTGATTCGGAGCTTTCTGAAGCACAACCCAATCGAAAACCCAAACCAAGGTAAAGCAGCCTTTCGGTTGCTTAAAGATGTACCTGCCGACTTCGTTGGTATGGCATCGCTTTTGAAATCTCTTGCCGCTTTTCAAGCTCGGCTACCAGAAGAATTTTCATCATTGTTTATGCCTGATGGCAACCCGGTAAGGGACTCTCAACGGTCGGATGACTCTGAGAGAAGCAATAAGCCAACAGTTAAAACTGTTAACCAGATACAGTTCGAAGACTTCTGGGATGTACAAATACGCAAAGAAAAAAAAGCGAAAGCCAAAGAAGAATGGCTGCGCATGGGCCTCAATGAAGATCATGAACTCGCCTTGGAAGTCCTAACACGCTGGAAAGAGCAACGAGACAACCGATTGCAGTATCAAGATCGGACTAAGACCCCTATGCCACATAACTGGCTTTTAAACCGGCAATGGGAAGACGAGTACGTTCGCATTGATGAAGTACAGCAATCATCGACGAGCCTAAAGGGCAGCAATCACCAATTGAATATTGAAGAAAGCAATCGCCGCATTGCTGAAAGCTGGGCCGGACCAGGTATTCGGGAGGTTCGTTCAAGTGCAGGAGGTTGATAAACGCGAGTTTGCTGAAGTTTGGGGAGCAGCTTGGGCCATGTATGGCAAAAGCGTATCACCACAATTGCTATCCATCGCATTTGAAGCCCTTCGTGCTTATAGCATTGAAGAAGTGCGAATCGGTCTGACTCGGCATATTCAATCACCGGATACTGGGCAATTTTTTCCAAAGCCCGCTGACGTCATCAAGCATATCGATGGCAACTCGGGTTCAAGAGCCATGGTTGCTTGGAACAAAGTTGACAAGGCTGTTCGTCAGGTTGGCGCTTGGACATCCGTGATGTTTGACGATGCGCTTATTCACCGCGTTATTTCAGACATGGGGGGTTGGGTTGAACTCTGCAAAGTTGATGACAGGGAATACCCCTTTAAGCAAAAAGAGTTTTTAACACGCTACCAGGCTTACTTGCTGCGGGATGAAGTGGGTGAATACCCAAGGCTATTACAGGGTATTGCAGACCATCAGAACCAGCAAAAAGGATTTGATATGCAAGCGCCTGTTGCCGTGGGTGACTGGTCAAAAGCGGCACAAGTTTACACGAGAGGCATCGCCAATTTTAGCGCAGTGCCTTTGAAAAGAATAAGCCCGAAAGCCATTCAGGCGCTTCTCGGAAATCAATTAGAGGACAAAAATGAAAACGATTAAAGCAAAAACCATTGCCCTAGTGATAGCCATGTCCGCAAGCACTTCAGTCTATGCGTTTCCGGGCTATCAGTGGGAAAAAGCAGCACAAAGCGTTGGTATTGATCCAGTCATGCTCTACGCCGTTGCCTTGGCTGAGTCGGCCTCACATCGTGGTCTCAACATGACCAGTCCATGGCCATACGCAATTCGCAATGGTTCAAACGCAACCTACGCCAAATCTAAGACAGAAGCAGAGCAACTGTTAAACCAGGCACTGCAAGAGACTGCAAAATATCAGCTCGATATTGGCCTTATGCAAATCAATTTGCATTGGCATGGGCATCGGGTGAGCTCAGCAGCGGAACTGCTAGACCCCATCACCAACCTTACGGTCGGCTCAAGTATTCTGGCCGAAGCAATCAAGTCTTCACCAAATGATTTAGAGCTTGGCATAGGCCGCTATCACAGTTGGAATGAAGAGCGTGCACGCTGGTATGGGCAAAGAGTGCTTTCTATTTATCGCAATATTTTACATGAACTGGAGGTCCGTCAATGACAACCAATCAACAAGACTTCTATCAATTAAATTTGGCGTACCTACACGCAGCACGAGAATTAGCGCGAATTGATCCGCAAGAGGCCGTCTTGCGCTTTGGACTTACACGCGACGTGGTGGATGCACTGATTAATGCCGGTGTTGACGACCTGCAACGAGTGGCGACCTCATCATTCATGCTGTTTCAACCGAGGGGTAATCAAAGCCAACTGATTGAGATGGTGAAGAGCAAAGGCACAGGTATCCCAAGAATCGCTTATTTATTATCAACCCTAAACAACAAGGGGGATGCATGATTGATAACCTGTCCAAAAGTGAGCTGTTTACCCGAGCCTCGCTACTTATTAAATACGGATTTCGAACAACCATTATCGCGCTCGACACAGGTTTGCCAATCCACATTATCAGAAGGCTGCACAAAGAAGTGACTGGCAAGTCACCTTGTCCTGGTCAATTGCCAGAATCTGATGCCATCGTTAAAAGCAGAAGAGCCTTAGTTGAAGGCTCCCTGCTTATGGCGCTTTATGTCAATATTGGTGGTGATAATGTCTACAAGCAATTAAATATCGATGCTTTGATGAAGGCTTACGATGCGTATTTGGTTGCAAGAGAAGAAGCAGATCTTCCAGCTGAGATCCCCTGGAAAAAACTGACCATCAATGAAGGTTGGGTTCTAGCTCGTGATTTAAGATCACAGCTTGCATCCTTACACCGGTGTCGATGCGGCAGTCTGTATTTGACGGTATCACAACAGCGCATTCAGCTTAAATGCCCTGTGTGTGAGATTATGGCCGAGCAAACCACTAGAGCACTTTTTGAGAACTAACATGCTGATGCATGATTTGATTGTGCACCGTCTGTGCACTTTGAGAGTACTAAGAAGATGACAAACTTACTTAAATCTTTACCAGCACGCTGCTGGTTTATATCAATGGGGCTTTTTCTGGCGACTTTGGCAGCGGCTCATTTTTTTCCATCAGAAATATTTACGGCATCTGCCAAGTTAGCGGCTTTGCCATTTCTGATTTGCACCATCGTTTTTTTCAGCTACTTGGGATTCAAAGCAACTGCTAGTCCTATCGGCCTTATAACCATTACCACTATGTGTTTAGCAATCGCATATTGGCAAGCGAGTTGGGCAATTTTATGTGTCGGTTTAGCTTTCTTAGGCTTAAGCGGACTAATCCATTTATTTCAAAGACAACTGAAAGATACCGGTCGAGAACTAAGCCTGAGCGAAAAAAAATATTGGTACTGGGTAAACGAATTTGCAGACGGTCGCTCATCTATCCTCCCCAAAAGGCCAAAAAAATAGCCAGCCCATCACAAGCTGGCTACCTTCTGTTTTTAGTTCCTTCCTGAAGCCTGGTTATAGGCCCTAATATCGATCAAGTTGTTCTGAGCATAATCTCCAGCAAGGGATGCATTTGAGATCACTGCAATCTGCTTATCCACAAATGCTTTATCTTCTTCGGACACACTGTCGGGGATGTAAGCACCGCTCTCATCTTTTTGACGATACTCATTTAGCATTTGCTCCCTTAGACCAAGTATTTCAGGCGACCAACTCGATGAATCTTCAGAGTTGAAAACGCGCCCCGCCAAACCTTCATTGAAAGCTTGAGCGAACACTTGACTTTGAATCGGGGTCAATCCCATTCTCTGCCCTTCGCTGTATGCTTCCTGTTTAAAATCATCGGCATACTGTTCTAAGAACTCACCATATCGATTGTTAACTGCCGCACCGAATGCCCCAGCCAACATGGCTTCAGACTTAGTACCCCAGTTTACTTCGGAGGCATACTGCGAACTCGATCCACTGTATGCATCATTAAACGCCGTCAATGGGTTTTCCAAAGAGGTTCCGGCGTCAACGGCTGCTTTTAAGCCATCCCAGGTTGATTTACTGGCCACCGTTGCATTGTGCAAGAAACCTCGTGAGCTAGGCTCTTCAAGCGCTTGTTCTTTGTAACTCTCATAGTCTTCGCCAAAGTAATTCAAGGTATGCAGTGCTGCATCAGTATGCTTGCCACTGAAATCACCAATAGCACTGGCGCTGTTGAAGAACATTTCAGCACCAGAAACTCCGCTATCATCAGCCATAATGCGAGATCGCCACTGAGAGCCAGCTTCACTGTTTAGTCCAGATTGATAGGTACTTGTGTCAGAAACTACGGCCTGTTGGGCTTGTTGTTGATGCGCATTTAGTTGTCCATCAACACCAGACAAATTAGTTTGGTAAGCTGATTGAGCTGCGTTGAACTGAGTTTGAACAGTTGCAGCATCCTCGTAGCCGCCCAATACACCCGATTCCACTTGGCTTTGAGTGCCACCAAAAGTAGGTGCAGCTGATGACAAGCCTTCATTAGAGCGCGGTTGAATTGTTCGTAAATCGGCTCCGGTAGCCATGGCCATAACAGTCATTGCTGCTTGATAATCATTGTCTCGTTCAGCGGGCGTCGATGAGTTGCTATAGGTTAAAGACTCCATAGCTGCGGCCACATACGCTTGATTATCATCAGGTAGCAAGCGCTGATACATTGGAAGGTTTTCACGTAATCGGTTACCTGCTTCGACATGCTGGTTTATATAGCGACCTAAATAATCCATGACTTCAGGATTATCCGCTGCTAATCGAGTTAACGTCGCACCATCCGTGTTCCTTTGTCCTGATAGACTGTAGCTGGCCTGATCAAGCTCACTAAAGCGGTTTGATGCCGTGACAACGTCTTGTGCTGAACTCTGAAGAGACTGATAGTCTTGGTTAGACAAGGACATCTCAACGCCAGAACGTCTTGAATCTGAAAGGTCCTTAACCATTCCATCGCGATACTCAGCACGTCGTGAATCACTTGATGCCAAGCTTTGCATCTCCCCAGTGAGCGTATTTGCGGTCGTTGACCGAGAACTGCCCTCTGATGACTCAACTTGGCCACTAAAGTTACCACCTAAATCCAAGCCTGCTCGTAACCGTGATATTTTTGGCACTCTTGAGGATTCGGGCTTATCGACTCCAGGCAAGTTGCCCTGTGGGGAGTCATTCCCCCCTGTACCAAGTAATCTTCCCAAGAACCCTTTATCTGCTACTTCTTTATCATCGGTATTTGTAATGGTTCCATCGCCACCAACCCTTAAGCCTCCCGATAACACGCCAGATACCAAGCCACGTACAGCATCTTTTTTATCGTCTCCAAAACCATACCGAGTTTGCAGGTCATCAGTGACCTGATTAACAACGGCGCTAGATGCGGAATTAGAAGAACCGATCTGACGTCCAACCGAAGACAGGTTGTCGTAACTTAGCTTATCACCAAAGGTTCGGCTCATGGTATTGCCAACCTGACGGCTAAAGGCTTGAGTTGCCTGAGTCATGGATTCTTTTGCAGAGCCGACCATTGAACCCACTGCATTTCCGACAGAGAAACTGCTTAGTAGGTTTGACGCGCCGGTCATCGCAGAACCCGTAAGGGCAGAATTTTGGAACATTGACTGTGATTGCATTACCGGGGCATTTTTCGCGACATCTGGACTTGCCATCTTTTCATCAATGGCATCACCGTTTTGAAGACGTCCAGCCAAGTGGGTTGCAGTTATTGCTGAGCCATACACGAGCATGAGCGAAATTGCCGGAACACTCGACGCCAACATGCCGCCAGTAGCTATCCAGGTTTGCAGCACTGAATCCATCTGCATCATCCCAGCAAAAGATGGCACTTCTGTACCTGCAAAGGCATCAAGAGCCGACATTTTCCCTGCAACGGTTAAATGAATATACAGGTTAATGATGGCCATGACAGGCATCCAAAGTTGAATCCAAAGCAGGATTAACAAGTACTTCCCGGCCATTCGCATCCCGATTTGGCCAAGGGCTATCACAAAGGCCATCAATGGGGTGATGGCGTAAATGAAACCCTCAAAAAACGTCATCATCGGACGAACGATACTTTGGAACAGGGTCTGCTCCGCCGCCCATTGCGTATTGCGCTGCTCAATCGCTTGGTTAACCATGACGGCTGCGGTGAAAGCTTGATCATCCATATATTTGCCCGTCACGCTTTGCTCATAAATAGGCAAAAGCACCGACGCGGTCATGTACTCTTGGGTGTTAACCGAAGCCAAACCAAGGTTATTCAGTGCATTTCGGATCACGTCATCAGTGTCCGTTGCTGACGAAGTCCCCAATGAGGCCGACAGAACCTGTTTAAGCCTTGGAATGAAGGTTGATTCTGTCATGAGTTTCAGTTGGCTGTAGGCATCGGTGCAGTCCAGATCGCTACTGCCACCACTGAGCATGATGCGTGTGCCATAAATACGCGAATCAAACCTAATCGCAGTCATCGGGTTAGGATCACTCAGCACCTGATCGAGGTTCTTTTGGCCAATGTCGATACCAATCAAGGTGCACTCTTTGATGTAGTTAAACCATGATTGTTCAATGTCAGAACCGGCGACACGATTTGCATCACCCAACCCCGAGCGATCCATCACCTGTTTTCTCACTTTAATCAGTGACTGTAAACTGGATGCAAAGCCGTATTCCGTCATGGCGGGAGTTGAGAACGCCGTTTCAAACAATCGCGTGATTTGAAAGCCAACAGTCGAAATCGTACTGCCTGCGGCAGCAACACCGATGGGCACATTATCAACCACTCGAACTTGTCCCGTGTACGCATCCTCAATGCTCACTCGGGTACTGGGCCCAAACATGGTTGCAAAGACTAGCCATGAGACTAAAACGTGTTGAAAGTTAATCCCACGACCACCTTGCATTAAGGCCTGAACAGAGACCATCAATACCCCAATGAGCAAGCCAATGCGAACCATTGAAGTAAAGTCGCCTGTACCAGTGATCATCGCGACAGCGTTCAAGACCTGCTCTAAAAAAGCCGAATCCCCGATGGAATAGATTTCCCACATGACCTATTCCCCCAGCGCCGTAGATTTAACGGTGTAATAACGCTGTTTGCGAATGGTCTGAATCACCTGGTTAAAATGCGCCAGCAATTCTTGCTCTGAGCCGTATCTTCGCTGCAACGCAGCGTACTCCTCATTGATTTGGCGACGTGCACGTTCAAGGTCTTCGGTTAACAACTTCGCATAGGCATGATCTTCCACACCGGAGGTACTTCTAGCTGCATTGAGCATGTCTTCAACCAATGCTCGGGCCATCTCAACAGCAATAAATGGTGCCGCTCTTGAAGCAAACGACCTAGCGGCCCCTTCATTTAATGCAGAAAGTGTTCGAATCATACCGCCAATGCTCGCAGGAGCCGAGGTCATAAAAGCCTTTTCGGTGGTGTTAGCAGCCCCTGTATTTCGAGCAAACTTAAAAATAATGCCGTTACTAGAACCTGTACCAAGAAGTAAATTTTCTACCTGAGTTGATAACCCGGTAAGAGTCACGTTAGTGATTGTTGGGTTCAGACAACCGTCTTGCGTCACTGTGTCACATCGGTACATAGCGACGTTGCCGCCATGAATTAGATGCTCAATAGTCACTTTATTGCCATTCAGTCTGGTCAGTTTTGGGGCTTTACCTTGACCATCAGCCGCATTAGCCAAATCACCAACGATGATCGAACCCGTCACCGACATAACCGCTTCAAGAAAACGGTCATCCCCCGATGCAAACCAGCTTGATGCAGAATGACGTTTCAGTGCTCGCCAGACCAAGTTACCTTTAATCGTTTTATTCACATCAGATGCCGCGACACTTGAAGCATTCTCATAAGGGTTCTTACCGTTGGACTCACTCCAACTGGTAAAAATGTCTCCAGCCCCTTTAAGTGAGCTCAACATGCTGGCTTCTGTTTGCCCCTTCTTACCAAAAGCGGCCAGTGTATCGTTCACGACTCCCTGAGCCATTTGACAGGAATTGCCAAAATACTCGTTCAACTGCTGGATTTTCTTTTGCAGTGTCTCCATGTGCTGGGAGCATTTCTCACACATAGCACTGAGCGCCAATTGGAATGCGTATCCCTTGGCGTTTGCAGCAACAGAACGAAGTAATTGAACAAACTGATCTGCATTAACAAATGACAAACTTCCAGCGAACATATCAATGCCGCCACAACCGGCTTGGAATGACGGTGGCACCATAGAGACGAGGTTCTCGTTCATGATCCTGTTACGAACAACAACGCTTCCTCCAGCTATAACGCCACGCCGCTGACTCTCGAATACACCAGGCGCAGTGGTGTTGGTCATTGAACCAAATAACTGGTTCATCTCCTGTTGCAAGCTTGCTTGGCTTATAGAAGAAAAACCAATCGCACAGGCGATTAGCGATACTTGGAATACTTTTTTCATCGTTATAACCCTCCTTGTGCACGCAGATAGCGAACAAGGAACTCAGGGTCCTGTAATATCTTCTCGTTAAGCTCTTGGGCTGACATCGCGAGTGACACGCCGGGCTGAACAGGTCTGGTGGCATAGTAAGTTTGATCGTCAATCCAACCGGCTTGATGGGCTGCGAGAATGATTCGATTATTGAGCTCATCAAGGCTCATTGCACCTTGGCCAATTGGAGTAATAACATTAGGCGGGTCTACTAAGAACACGGCAGGGACAGTCGTAACGGACAATGATTGTGCTTGTCCTGAATCGACCTTGTAATTGGGAAACTCTCCACCGGGTAAAGGCAAGCCATCGACAGCAATAGCAAACACCTCGAACCCATAGTTCAACGCCATAGATTCGATGATAGGCGCTTGAGCATGGCAATAAGGGCAATCCGAACGATAGAAGAAGAACAAGCCAGCCCGTTTTGCTACTTCACCTAAAGCTAAATCACGTTGAGCGCCAGCTTCTCGATCCATCCGATTGGCAGCATAGGTCGCCAAGGGTCTGCGACTGATTTCATCCAAAACAGGATCGCCCATGACCACCTGCTGACTAACATCAGCAAACTGTGAGCCCTTATCCATCATGACTCGCTGGAGATACAGATAGGCTCTGACGTTCTCATTAGTCGGCTCATCAATTGCCTTGTCCATGAACGACTGCATGTGCTCTCGGAACCAGGCAGCACTGAAGGGTTTTAGCTCGTCCTTAGTGGGCTCCATGACTCCAGATTCCGGCTTTATTTGCTCTTCAGACTCCGCTGGCTCAGGAATGACCTGATACCAAAACCAGCCTTCCTGACCACGCTGATAGAATTGCCCATCACTAGCATGAGCGGGCAAGATGAATAGAAAGAAAATAATGATTGGGATGGTCACCCATAGGATAAACCAAGGTAACAAGGGGGTTCTCATTGTCAGCTCCAGCAAATTTCATAGAGCTAACATGCTAAAGATCCCCATAAGAGCGATTGGCCAGATAGATGAAGGAATTGTGAGTGTTTCTGACTAACTCAATTATTTATTAGGTACTTACTTCACCTAATCATCAGCGTTACTTTTCGCTTCGAGTATGCTAATTGCCTTCCAACCCCATTCTGACCTTTTCTTATTGTAATTTAGAACTGCATAGCCGGTGACAAAGTCACCATCATTAATGCTATTTTCTCTTATTAGAGGCGGTGGAATGAAAATTCCGTCATCGGTAAACCCCATACCATTTTCTTCTCGAACATCATCGCTAAAAGGCTTCAAGATACTGCTTGGAATAGGTTTTGTTGTTCTAGAAGATGTGAGCACCCTGTAACGGGTTCCTTGCCTGCTTGTGAACTTGGCCAAACGCAATGAAATGGCATCACCTTCTTTGAACTCTTCTGGCAGATCTGAAAAATTAATAACTCCATCAATTGTTCGGCTAATCATAAAATGAATTGGTCGCTTGTTTGTATTTACATGGTCTACAATCCCTATTTGCTCTTCGAAAATATCCCAGTCTTCATTTGAGGTTCGATTCTCAATGGAATAGACTTGGAATCGGTTTTCTTTATCAAGCTCGCCCTTGATCTTTAAAGCGTCCCCTGGTTTGCCAACATTAAAAGTTAGTTTTGATTCAGGTATTGTGACTTCCACCGGTATTGAACTTGATTGAACGTAAAGTTTGCGTTTAACTTGGTCTTTTTTTCCTTCGATAATAAAAGTGTCGCCTAACACTGCATTTATCCATAGCAAATCACTGTACAAAAGCTCCTCTGCATGGGTTAATGCTGATCGTTTTAAGTAATTGAACGATCCTCCCAAGGCATCATAATCGGTCTCAACTATGTTGAGACCGATTTTTTTATGTCCGAGTTTTCTAAAGAATTACACGTTACTGCGGAGTTCTGTCAAGAACACCATATCAATGCCTTTGCGAAACACATTCCCTTAGATTGGGTTGAAGAAGCGGTTAAACAAACCGGTAAAGCGTCTGTGCGTAAACGAAGATTCCCTGCCGAGCAAGCTGTCTGGTTAGTGCTAGGTATCGGACTATTGAGAAATCGCTCGATTCAAACTGTATGCGATAGGCTCGAACTGGCTTTCCCTGACGCCAAAGGCGAGCTTCCACCTCTAGCGACAAGCAGTATTATTAAAGGAAAAGAGAATCTTGGCTTTGAGCCTATGCGTTATCTGTTCAAACTCACCGCTGCTCAGTGGGAGCAACAGTGTGAGTTCGACCAAATGTGTGGGCTAAAGTTACTCAGTGTCGACGGTACTTACTTTAAAACGCACGATACAGAGAGCAATCAAGCGTTCGGCTATGCGCAAAAGTCGGCCTCATTCCCCTCGGTCCTTGCCGTAACCCTCATGTCGACCAAGACACACCTGCTATCGGATGCAGCCTTTGGACCGGTGACTGAGAGTGAAATCTCCTATGCACAGCAACTGGTTGGTTCCGCTCCCGAAAACTCACTGACGCTTTTCGACCGAGGTTTTATGTCAGCAGAGTTATTTTTAAGCTGGCAAGGTAGTGGTGAAAATACGCATTGGCTCACTCCAATTAAATCTAAATTTAGGGTAACTATTCACCCGCAAGGCCTTGACAGCAAAGTTGTGTGACCAGGTTAACTTGATCCCATATTCGGCTTGAGTGA
>NZ_JAWOWL010000048.1:0-38415 GCF_033340395.1 Vibrio sp. 1159
TTTGATACCGAGGTATCTAATTGGATTATCATCAACGAGTGCCCACACAGATTGATAGGTCTATATTGTTAAAGAGCTTGCTTTGCGAGAAGTTTTTCTCTCAAAGCGGAGGTGCATTCTAACGAGATAATTGAGAGTGTCAAACACTTTTTTTCAATTTTATTTTTCGTAGAAGCTTTCACCTCTCCGACCCTGCTGAAGCCTTATCGCGTCTGCCGTGTCGGTGGATGCGCATTATAGGGAACTCAGATCCGTTCGCAACCCTTTTTTGAAAAAAAATGGAAAAAAATGACTGTTCGATGACTATTTCATCAAAAAAGCAAAAAAGAGGGTAAAAAACCCTCTTTTTCTGCCTTAAAAGCCGTATTTAAATGAATGCGTACGCGTCTGCGAACATACGTTCGCTCTTCGCTTTCTTGTTCTGAGTGAACTGTTCACGTGCTGCGCCAGCCATTTCAAAACGACCTGCAATATAGATATCGTAGTTTTCTAAGCTTTCGAAATCTTCAGCTACAGCTTGTAGCACGTTACCAACTTTACCTTGCCAGTCTGCAGGAGCTTCTTCTACTACTGGCACAAAATGAACATTGGCAAACTTGTCGGCAATCTCGACCAGTTCGTCTTTAGCATAAAGCTGGCAGTTATCGCGCGCCCCCCAATATAAATAGATAGGATTGGTTTTATTCTGCGCTACGCAATGATCCAGAATCGAACGTACGTAACTAAAACCTGTACCACCAGCGATCAATAACAGCGGGCGTTCACTATCTTCTTGAACCCAAGCATCGCCATGTGGCGCATCAATTTCAATCTGACCATCAGTTTCAAGCGCCGCTTGCATTGCTTCGACAACTTCTTGTGCATAAGCGTTGTGTTCCGCCGCACCGATGTGCAGTTCAAGTTCACCTTCATGACGACAAGGACTGCTTGCGATAGAGAAAGGACGTTTGTCTTTTTCACCCATCACCACCATTAGGTACTGACCCGCTTTAAAAGGCACTGGTGATTCTGGATGAAGAAGGATTTGGTAAGTATTACAAGCTAACGGCTGAATAGACTTTACTTTACATTGGATGGTCATGGTGTTCCTCTCGCTTACTCGTCAAAAGTAAGCACTAAATTACTTTCTGTATAGGCTTGGCAAGGGAATATCCAACCTTGCTGTTGCTCTTTTTCGGTTAGCATAGGTTCGAGGTGATAGCTCACCTCGCCCGTTAGCTTTTTACACATGCACATGGCGCAAGCGCCAACTTGGCAACGGTGTGGGAAGCGAATATTGTTGTTGAGCGCAGCTTCTAACACCGTCTCCCCTTCTTTTACTTGGAATGTAACGTCCATTGGTAGAAGGTGGACTTGATGACTCATAGAATACCTAACTGGTCCCAAATCTCATCGACTTTAGCCACAAGTTTAGGATCTTTTTTGATAGGCGTACCCCACTCGCGCGTGACTTCAGATTCGAACTTGTTGGTCGCATCCAGTCCTAATTTGGATGAACTCTCAGTCTTACCAAGCACTTGAATCGTGTCTCTATCTGGGTCCATTCGAGTTGTCACCGCCCAAATGATGTCATTCCAATCTCGTGCATTAACGTCATCGTCGCACAAAATGATGAATTTGTTATCCGTGTACTGAGCAAAGAAGCCCCATAGATGTTCCATCAATTCTTGGGATTGACCAGCTTGGTCTTTCTTCATAGTCACGACAGCAAATTGGTTGTTTGCTGTAACTGGAAGATAGACGTCAACAATCTCAGGGCGTTGCTGTTTCAACTCATTTAGTTCTGCTTCGGTAATCGCTTTGCTGTCTCGCTCAGTGACCTCGGTTCGCGTCGCCAGCTCGGCATCCCATTTAATGGTCGCATCCAAGCCCATTTTGGAGCCAAGCCCAACCACTGGTGAAGCAAAGTCGAGCGAGTCGATTGGCGTGTTATCTATCATCAAGGTATCACGTACAGGATCCATATGCTCTGACATGGCTTTCACGACATCATTCCAATCTCGTGCGTTTACCGATTCATCGCACACAATAACAAACTTGGTATACATGAATTGACGTAAGAAAGACCACACGCCCATCATTACGCGCTTGGCATGTCCTGGGTACTGCTTCTTCATGGTGACGACGGCCATTCGGTACGAACAACCTTCTGGCGGTAGATAGAAGTCTTCAATCTCTGGGAATTGCTTTTGCAGAATAGGTACAAACACTTCGTTTAATGCCACACCCAATACAGCTGGTTCATCTGGCGGACGACCTGTGTAGGTGCTGTGATAAATAGGGTCTTTACGCATAGTAATGTGCGTAATAGTAAATACGTGGTGCTTTTCTTTTTCGTTATAGTAGCCAGTGTGGTCACCGTAAGGACCTTCATCAGCAAACTCGTTCGGGTCGATATAGCCTTCCATCACGATTTCCGCGCTCGCTGGCACTTCCAAATCGTTGCTGACTGACTTCACGACTTCCGTTTTGCTTCCACGTAGCAAACCTGCAAATGCGTATTCCGATAGCGTATCTGGCACTGGTGTTACTGCGCCAAGAATGGTTGCTGGGTCTGCACCAAACGCGACCGAAACTGGGAAAGGTTTACCTGGGTTGGTTTCCATCCAATCGCGCAGATCAAGCGCACCACCACGATGGGCTAACCAACGCATGATGATTTTGTTCTTGGCAATTTTCTGCTGACGGTAAATGCCTAGGTTCTGACGTTTCTTATTTGGACCTTTGGTTACGGTTAAGCCCCAAGTAAGCAGCGGCGCTACATCTTCTGCCCAGCAGCTCATTACCGGAATTTTATCCAAGTCGACTTCATCACCTTGCCAAACAATGTCTTGGCATGGTGCTTTACGTAAACGCTTAGCCGGCATGTTCAATACTTGTTTGAACACAGGCAGTTTTTCTAAAGCGTCTTTGAAGCCTTTTGGTGGCTCAGGTTCTTTTAAATAAGCCAGCAGCTTACCGACTTCTCTTAATTCTTTAACGTCTTCACGTCCCATGCCGATTGCGACACGCTCTGGTGTACCAAACAGGTTCGTCAAAACAGGTACGTCGTAGCCGATTGGGTTCTCAAACAACAGCGCAGGTCCACCAGCACGCAAGGTGCGGTCGCTGATTTCTGTCATTTCATAAGCGGGATCGACAGGGTGAGTGATGCGTTTAAGTCGACCTTTCTGTTCTAGGTGGTCGATAAATTCGCGTAAATCCTTAAAACTCATAGGCCTTCATGCTGGCTGATTAAACTGTCCGCAGTATAACAAATAGGAGGACGCTAAGATCCTCCTATTTTGTGTGGGTATGTGAGCCAGATTACTTTAATACTTGTTCAATCTGCCGAGTCTTTATCTGATGGTTCGAAGATACTAACTCTTCCAACCAGGTTTGATGCCCTTGTTGAGCAAGCTCTCGAGCAACCATGGTTGCTTCTTCTGATAACGCCATTTTTCTAACTAGAAACTGCTTTACTTGCGGAGATAGAGGGTTAGATTTTGTAAGTAGACTAATAGCTTCTGGCTTGAGTGATGGGTTAACTGTGGCATTCATCAATTGCTGAATGGAAAAAACGTCTCCAACCGCAGCTAAACGCTCAAGTTCGGACTGGCTGTTGTAATCAGCTTTCATCCGCCAGAGTAAGTTGTACACTTCCTCATCCTGACTAACTTGTGCCAACCTGACTATCACGGCCGTCGATGGTAACCAACTGGTCACATTTGCTTTGGTTAACTGGGCCGTTAATGCAGCAAGCGCATTGGGTGATAAGCTGTCTAACTCTCGAATCAAAAGCGCTTCACGCGCTTGAGCTTGTTGAGATGGCCCTGTAAGCCATTGCTTTAAGTTAAGCTCTCTTCGTTCAGCTTGTAAGACAAAGTCCAAGGTACTTTGGTCTTGTTTCCAACGCTTAATCAAGCGACTCGCAATAACGGGAAAGTTAAAAGCGGGTACACTAAATTCATACCCATCACCTCGCTCTAACACTTGATAAGTCGGGGTCATACGGATCTGGGACTCAACAAACAGAGCCATTCGAGGCGTGAGAATCACATCTTGCTTTTCAAGCTTTTCCAATAATTGAAAGCGCACCACCTCTTGATGAGGCAAAGCAAGTCTATCAAGGGCAAATTTAAGCGAGTCGACTTCATCTCTGACAGCGTAATCAAGCAGTTCAGAGACTTTAGTATGTATTTGAGTATCCTGAAGCCACTGTTCTACTACAGACTCATGCATTTCCTTGGCAGATAATGTCGCAGGTAGAGTGATAAGTGACAAGCTCAGGAGTAATGACGACAACATTCCTTGTTGCATGTTAACCTCCCGATAACATTTCCTTCATTCTGATACTTCTATCGGGAGAAAGCAATAAAAAAGCCACCGATATACGGTGGCTTTTCGCAGAATGACTATTTGAGACTATTGACGACGCATCGCATCGAAGAACTCATCGTTGGTCTTCGTCATCGCTAGCTTGTCGATTAGGAATTCCATTGCGTCGATTTCGCCCATTGGGTGAACGATCTTACGCAGAATCCACATCTTCTGTAGTTCGTCAGTCTTCGTCAGTAGCTCTTCACGACGTGTACCTGAGCGGTTAAAGTCAATCGCAGGGAATACACGCTTCTCAGCAATCTTACGGTTCAAGTGCAGTTCCATGTTACCTGTACCCTTGAACTCTTCGTAGATAACTTCATCCATTTTAGAACCAGTATCTACTAGTGCCGTTGCGATGATAGTTAGGCTGCCGCCTTCTTCTACGTTACGTGCAGCACCGAAGAAACGCTTAGGACGATGTAATGCGTTTGCATCCACACCACCTGTTAGTACTTTACCTGATGAAGGCACTACGGTGTTGTAAGCACGAGCTAGGCGAGTGATAGAGTCAAGCAAGATAACCACGTCTTTCTTATGTTCAACAAGACGTTTTGCCTTCTCGATCACCATTTCCGCTACTTGTACGTGACGAGATGCTGGCTCATCGAAAGTCGACGCAACCACTTCACCTTTAACTAGGCGTTGCATCTCGGTTACTTCTTCTGGACGTTCGTCGATAAGAAGAACCATCAACTCACACTCTGGGTGGTTGTACGCGATGCTTTGCGCGATGTTTTGCAGAAGCATTGTTTTACCCGCTTTAGGCGGAGCAACAATCAGACCACGTTGACCTTTACCGATTGGCGATGCCAAGTCTAAAACACGTGCTGTAATGTCTTCTGTTGAACCGTTACCACGCTCCATAACCATGCGCTCATTCGCATGTAGAGGGGTAAGGTTTTCAAATAGGATCTTGTTACGGGCGTTGTCTGGTTTATCGTCGTTAACGGTATTGACTTTTAGAAGGGCAAAGTAACGTTCACCGTCTTTTGGTGGACGAATTTTGCCAGCGATAGAGTCACCAGTACGTAGGTTAAAGCGACGAATCTGACTTGGTGATACGTAGATATCGTCCGGACCCGCAAGGTATGAACTATCTGCACTGCGTAGGAAACCAAAGCCGTCTTGCAGAATTTCCAGAACCCCATCGCCAAAGATGTCTTCGCCGCCTTTCGCGTGCGCTTTTAAAATCGCGAAGATGATGTCTTGTTTTCTTAAGCGAGCTAGGTTCTCTAATCCTAAGCTTTCGCCCAGTTTTACAAGGTCAGACACAGGTCTGTTCTTCAGTTCGGTAAGGTTCATGGTGGTGGATTCTTGTTTAGTCAAAATAAGATCTGTTTTCTAGTTAAGATGGATTTGGTCTCAGGATCGACCAAGAAGAGAAATTTGTTCAATTAACGCGCGATAAGTTAGCACTAATTAGTATTCTAGTCCAGAGTTAGAAAAACAAAACCGTGCATTGTAACTTTGCACGGTTTTATCTGTAATCACTTGGTGATTATAAGTTTGCGTCTAGGAACTCTTTTAGTTGAGTTTTAGACAGAGCACCTACTTTCGTTGCCGCTACGTTACCATCTTTAAATAGTAATAGCGTTGGAATGCCGCGAATACCAAACTTAGGTGGTGTACCTGCGTTATGGTCGATGTTTAGTTTACCGATAGTGAGTTTGCCTTCGTACTCGTCTGCGATTTCGTCCAAAATAGGAGCGATCATTTTACAAGGACCACACCATTCTGCCCAAAAATCCACTAGAACCGGGCCTGCAGCGTTGATTACATCGTTTTCAAAACCGTCATCAGTTAGCTGCAAAATCTTATCACTCATCTTCCACTCCAATGTGTTTTTCGAAACTGGTTGGATGATAACCAGTAATTAGATGCCCTATTGGAATGTATTTACTTTCGTATTGCAAGCTTTAGCTGATATTCTATAGCCATGAAAAAGACGCATATCACAGAGCAAAAGTTCGCCGATTTGGGCTTAAAGCCCCAAGTTATTGAAGGATTGGACAAAAAAGGGTTCGAATTTTGTACCCCTATCCAAGCCTTGGCGTTGCCGGTCCTGCTCACCGGCCAAGACATCGCAGGCCAGGCCCAAACGGGTACTGGTAAAACGCTCGCGTTTCTTACTGCTACGTTCAACCACCTTCTGACGACTCCGGAACATGAAGGTCGTAAGCCTACACAGCCACGCGCAATTATTATGGCGCCTACACGTGAGCTCGCTATTCAGATTTACAATGATGCAGAATCATTAACTGAAAGCACAGGTCTAAAAACCGCCCTAGCTTACGGTGGTGAAAGCTACGACAAGCAACTTGCGAAACTGCAAGACGGCGTAGATATTCTGATCGGAACAACAGGCCGTATCATCGATTTCTACAAACAGCGCGTATTTAACCTCAACAACATTCAAGCTGTTGTTCTGGACGAAGCCGACCGCATGTTCGATCTTGGCTTTATTAAAGACATTCGCTTCTTGTTCCGTCGTATGCCTGAGCCAAAAGAGCGTTTGAACATGCTGTTCTCAGCAACGCTGTCTTACCGCGTTCAAGAACTGGCATTCGAACACATGAATACTCCTGAGCATGTCGTTGTCGAACCAGAACAAAAAACTGGCCACCGTATCCAGGAAGAGCTTTTCTATCCTTCGAATGAAGACAAAATGGCGCTGCTTCAAACACTAATTGAAGAAGAGTGGCCAGATCGCGCTATCATTTTTGCCAATACCAAGCATAAGTGTGAATCGGTTTGGGGTCATTTGGCTGCCGATGGACACCGTGTAGGCCTTCTTACTGGCGATGTACCGCAGAAGAAGCGTGAGAAGATTCTTGAGCAATTCACCAAAGGTGATGTCGACATCTTAGTTGCAACTGACGTTGCAGCGCGTGGTCTGCATATTCCTCAGGTAACGCACGTTTTCAACTACGACCTTCCTGACGACTGTGAAGATTATGTTCACCGTATTGGCCGTACTGGTCGCGCTGGTGCGAGCGGTCATTCGATCAGTTTTGCTTGTGAAGAGTACGCGGTTAACCTACCAGCAATCGAAGAATACATTGAGCATACAATCCCAGTTTCAGAGTACGATTCGTCGGCACTGATTCAAGATCTACCAGCTCCGATTCGTATGCGTGCACCACGCAACCAACAGCGCCGCACGAATACTGGCGGTACCCGTTCTGGTTCTGGTAACCGTAAGCCGCAGGGACGTCGTCCACGCCAACCGCGTCAATCGGCACCAAAACAATCGTAATAGGAAACTGAGTTCGTTTTATGAGTCAAGCAGGATCATCACCGCTATATGCCGCCATCGACCTCGGGTCGAACAGTTTTCACATGCTCGTTGTGCGTCACATCGATGGCAGCGTTCAAACAATGGCTAAAATTAAGCGCAAAGTTCGTCTAGCAGCGGGCTTAGATGAACATAATTCTCTTAGTATGGAAGCTATGCAGCGAGGATGGGACTGCTTAAGTCTATTTGCGGAACGCTTGCAGGACATTCCTAAACAAAACATTCGCATCGTCGGTACTGCAACATTACGTACCGCGACCAATGTAGATGTGTTTTTAGAAAAGGCTAACCAAATTCTAGGCCAGCCTATCGAAGTGATTACTGGTGAAGAAGAAGCTGCCACTATCTATAAAGGTGTCGCTCACACCTCTGGCGGTAGTGGTCGTCGCCTTGTAGTCGATATCGGTGGAGCAAGTACCGAACTGATTATCGGGGAAGGTTTCGAAGCCAAAGCACTGACCAGCTTAAAAATGGGCTGCGTGACTTGGCTTGAAAACTTCTTTAAAGATCGCCAATTGAATGCTCGTAACTTTGACGCGGCAATTGAAGGAGCGAAACAGACCATCCAGCCGATTTTAGAACGTTATACAGAAATTGGTTGGGATGTGTGTGTTGGTGCATCAGGCACTGTTCAGGCATTGCAAGAGATAATGCTGGCGCAAGGCATGGACGAAGTAATCACTCACTCCAAACTCAAGCGTCTACAGAAGCAAGCCATGTTGGCCGACCATTTAGAAGAGCTCGATATTGAAGGCTTAACACTTGAGCGTGCATTAGTGTTCCCTAGTGGCCTCTCTATTTTGATTGCCGTTTTTGAATTGCTTGAAATCGATGCTATGACACTGGCTGGCGGCGCACTACGCGAAGGCTTAGTGTATGAGATGGTTGAAGAGCTTCGTCAAGAAGACATTCGTGCCCGCACTATCGCTAGCGTACAAAATCGCTATCAGCTCGATCACCAATACGGCGAACAAGTCGCTACTCTGGCACACACGCTTTTACAGCAAGCTGGGGGCGATGAGTGGATTACAGAGCCTCAGGGCAAGATATTACTCGAGACCGCCGCAAAACTGCATGAAATTGGTTTAACTATCGATTTCAAAAAAGGCGGAGAGCATAGTGCTTACTTGCTGCAGAATTTGGATCTGCCTGGTTACACGCGCGCGCAGAAGTTCTTTATTGGTGAAGTGGCTCGTCGCTATCGCGAACAGCTCACTTCTTTACCTGAGCAGCATGCATTATCAGGCTCAAGTGCCAAACGAGTATTGAGACTGTTGCGTCTTGCGGTTCTACTCAGCCATCGTCGCAATCCTGATCTAGAGCCAAATGTGACTCTAACGGTTGAAGGCGACAATCTAACGTTACACATTGATGCGCAATGGCTAGAGAAAAACCCACTGACTGCGGCTGAGTTGGAAATTGAATCCAACCGTCAGACAGACATCGGCTGGCCATTAAATATCGTAGCAAAATAAGCGAATATCACTGCCTTACAATACTAAAGCCCAGGCGTTCGCTTGGGCTTTTTTGCTTCTACTTCCCCTACAAAACGTGCTGCCCAGCAAAAATCTCAGCTTCTCCGCTCTACATCGAAAAACAGCCATGCTTTATTGATAAGCACGATTTAGCCAACCAAGATGCACCATAATGAAAACCGTTTTAATGACTGGCTTAACTGGCACCCTCGCCCCTAAAGTTGCTCATCAGTTCCACCTCCGTGGCTGGAACGCATTGGAATGGAATCACCACCAAATCCCACCAGATGATCCACAGCAAAGTGAACAATTTTGGCAGCAACACCACATCAATGCGGTGTGCCATATGGCGATGGGAAGTGAAGAGTGGGCAGCGTGGCTTGGTGAGCAATGCAAACGCCACAATATTCCTTACCTCTTTGTCAGCACAGCAATGGTATTTGATGCCACAAAAAACGGGCCTTATGGCATCTTTGAAGAAAGAAACACCCAAGATGATTACGGCAAATACAAAGTTCGTTGTGAAGATGCAATCTGGCAAGCAAATCCAGATGCGATGGTTGCTCGAATCGGTTGGCAGCTCCATCACCAAGCAGAAGGCAATAACATGTTGGCGCATCTCGACCGCCAATATGAAGAGAACGGCGTTATTACCGCTAGCACGGCTTGGTATCCTGCGACTTCTCATATGGACGATACTGCACTCGCCTTTTTGCAGCTTATTGAGCGGAACGAAGCCGGTTTATATCACCTTGATAGCAACTTAAAAGATAAGTGGAATTTCTACGAACTCGTTTGTGCACTCAAACAGCATTACAACAAACCATGGCAAGTGCTGCCAAGCAATGACTATCACCATGACCAACGTCTAACCGATGAACGAATTGCCTTGCCGCCATTGAGTGAACGTTTCAACAAGCCAGAGCAAATCCAGCAAGCCGGCATCATAGGAATCAACTGGGGACGCACGCACATTCCCCACTACCGAAACAATGGTGTATCGGTCACAACGTTATGCGCCAACCAAATAGAACCGCTTCAGCAAGCGTGCAGTGAAGAAGCAATCCCAAAGGCAGAAACGAACATCAGCGCACTCAAACTACTTGATGTCGTGACCATCGCGACACCTGCGCATACTCATGCAGAGATCATAAAGACGTTAGGTTCAACCAAGCTTATCTGTGAAAAGCCATTGTTGGGATTGAATTCCGACATCACTCACTGGCAGCAACCGAACGCCAACCTATTGGTTAATTACGCCTTTGCTCAGCTAAATACCGCCAAGACAATAGAGGAGTGGCTCACTTCGCAAACCCAACCTTGTGTGGTCAATCTAGTCACCCAGGTTAACCTACCGGGCACCTTCACACTCAAAGAGTGGTTTCTTGAAACAGCTAGCCACCCTATCTCCTGGTTGCTGCACTGCTTTGGAGACTACTCTCAGTCGACACTGACTGAGAAAAACGGCCAACTGATCGTTGAGCTGCAATGTGGCGACCACCAGCTAAGATTTGTATTTGAATTAACAGGTGAGCCGGGCATCGAGCACAATCTAACGATTCAATCCAACCAGACTTTAACCAGCAAAGGCTACTATCGTGTCGGCGAAAAATGGCGTTTCGAGCCCATTCTCGTTAATGGCAACGCGATAAATGATGGAGAGTACAGCGAGTCTGATTGCTGGCAGGACGCCAATCAACGCAGTGTCGGTTTGATGTTGGCGATGTTCAATCAAAGCATCAGCTGGGATAACGGCCTGCAACTTGGCGCCTTCGATGCGCAAAAAGCCATTTTGATTGAGAAGATGCTCTGTTAGCCATTTCACCAGCGAGCTTCCTCTACGTGCCGTACCTTCGATTAAAAGGTCTCACTCGGGACCTTTTTTACTGCTCATTTTTACCTTCGTACAGCTCAGGGAGCTTTTGGACACCCATGATCTAATTGCTCCCCACGCTGTACAAAACCCTCTAAATCCCAGTAAGCAGGTACAAAAAAGCCGCTTGATTTAAGCAAGCGGCTTTCGGGGTTCCCACTGATATTAAGACTGAACGCTTGTCGTCACCTTAAAGTCAGGGTTCACCGCAGTCAGCTTCTTAATTAGGTAATTCAGTAATACGCCGTACATCGGAACGAACAAACCAAGACTGATAATCAGTTTGAAGCCGTAATCCACCAGCGCGATTTCCGTCCAATGCTCTGCCATAAATGGATCTGGGCTTTGATAGAACGCAATGGCGAAGAAAGCGATGGTATCAAGTGCATTACCGAAAAGCGTTGAACACGTTGGTGCCACCCACCATTGCTTCATTTGACGTAGGCGGTTGAACACGTGCACATCCATGATCTGACCAAGTAGGTACGCCATGAAGCTAGCAATCGCGATACGAGCAACGAATAAGTTAAATTCCCCTAGGTGACCAAAACCTTGGAATTGACCTTCGAAGAACACCACCGATAAGAAGTAAGACACTGCCAAAGCAGGCAACATCACTAAGAAGATGATCTTACGCGCCAACTGAGCACCGAAAATACGCACAGTTAAGTCAGTCGCTAGGAATATAAATGGGAAAGTGAATGCGCCCCAAGTGGTATGGAAACCGAAAATAGTAAACGGTAGCTGAACTAGGTAATTGCTAGATGCAATAATGACTAGGTGGAATAGAACCAGATAGATAAGGGCGTTGCGCTGCTGCGCAGGGGTAAAGTTACTCATGCGATACCTTTTTAGTTTGGTTTGGGGGTGAGGGAACCCAAATCGAGTCACTGAATAAAGTGGCTCTTACCAACAATGTAAAATGAAAAATAAACTGGCTTGGCTCTTTCTGAGCGAAGCGGTGGGCGATTATACATTAACCACTTTTCGCCGCAAGTCGTCTGTTTTACGCAAACGTTTGAGCATAAAAAAGGGTGTTTCATGTGAAACACCCTTTCAAGAAAGTTCTATTTTTAGAAGCCGCGTTGAAACAATCCTGCGAGATAATCCAACTCTTCCCTGCTCTCTTCAATCGCTAACGCTTCAAACCAAATCGCTTCGCTGTAATGCTCTGCTTTCATAAACAGTCGGCAACCTTCAAAGTCGATCAGCCAAGAGTGAATGTCCGCATCCCACTGCTTTTCCACCACAGTAGCAGAAAGCAAACTAACTAAACGCTCACCTAAAGCAGGAAAGCTATCAAGGTCAAAGCTCGGCGCGGTAATGATTAAGCGCCCTTCTTGTGCCATGTAGTCCGCTAAGCCAAATTCCTTTTGCATCTTGGTTCCTTATCCGTGGTGAGTAATGTGTTCTTGAATCAAATCGAGGAATGGGTCGGCGTACTTCTCTAGTTTGCGCTGACCAACACCGCTGACTGCCAGCATTTCGCCGTAAGACGTTGGCAGAATTTCCGCCATATCAATCAAAGTTGCGTCACTGAAGACCACGTATGGTGGCAAACCATCTTCATCAGCAATCGACTTACGCAGCTTACGTAACTTAGCAAACAGCTTTTTGTCGTAGTTCTTGCTGGTCAGTTTATCTGATTTAGCCGCACGTGCTGCGGTGTCTAAACGTGGAACCGCTAACTCTAGGGTCACATCGCCACGCAAAAGCGGACGTGCCTCTTCGGTTAATTGCAGCGTTGAGTTACGCGTGATGTTTTGAAACAACAGCCCTTTGTGGATTAACTGACGGAAGATACTCACCCAGTAATCGTGGCTGTGGTCGCGCCCTATCGCGTAGGTAGAAATCTTATCGTGGCCGTTTTCACGTACACGAATGTTTTGCATGCCACGTAGCACTTCCACCACGTAGCCCATACCAAAGCTCTGATTCACTCGGTACACACAAGACAACGCCTTACGCGCTTCTTCCGTGGCATCAAAGTGTTTCGGTGGATCTAAGCAAATATCACAGTTGCCACATGGCTTCTCACGATACTCACCAAAGTAATTTAATAGCACCTGACGACGACAAGTTTGCGCCTCAGCAAAGGCACTCATCGCATTCAGTTTGTGGGTTTCCACCTGCTTCTGTGGACCATCGTCTTTCTCATCCAACATACGACGCAGCCAACTGATGTCCGCTGGGTCATACAACATCATCGCTTCGGCAGGTAGACCATCACGCCCTGCACGACCCGTTTCCTGATAGTAAGACTCGATGTTGCGCGGGATATCAAAGTGAACCACAAAACGCACGTTTGGTTTGTTGATGCCCATACCGAATGCCACGGTCGCCACTACAATTTGGATGTCATCACGTTGGAAAGCTTCTTGAACGTAAGCGCGCTCATCAGCGTCCATACCGGCGTGATAACCAGCAGCACGAATGTGGTTGTTGCACAGCTTCTCGGTCACCATCTCAACTTTCTTACGGCTACCACAATAGATGATGCCGCAGTTACCCTTTTGGGTTTCAAGATAACGAACGATTTGCGAAACCGGCTTGTGCTTCTCAACTAAGTTGTAGCGAATGTTGGGACGGTCGAAGCTGCCTAGGTAAACCTCTGGATTATTCAGTTGCAGGCGTTCAAGAATATCTCGGCGCGTTGCGTCATCTGCGGTCGCCGTCAGCGCCATAAATGGCACATGGGAAAACTGCTGCTTAAGCTGACCAAGCGCGGCATATTCTGGACGGAAGTCGTGTCCCCACTGGGAAATACAGTGCGCTTCATCGACGGCAATCATCGATAGCGGCAAGTTTTCCAAGCGCTCAATGAAATCACGCATCAATACGCGTTCTGGCGAGACGTACACCAACTTAAGATGACCAGTGTGCATGCGGTTATACACGCTGAGCAGTTCTTCACGAGGCATGGTCGAGTTAATGCATTCAGCCGCTACACCGTTGGCTTTAAGCTGGTCCACTTGGTCTTTCATCAGCGAAATAAGCGGAGAAATCACCAAAGTAATACCAGAGCGAACCAAAGCAGGGATTTGATAACACAGCGACTTACCGCCACCAGTAGGCAGGATAACTAAGCTGTCGCGACCTTCTACCGCAGCATCAATCACCAACTGCTGACCATCACGGAACTCTTGGTAACCAAACACATCCTCCAACACACGTTGAGGCGTTACAGGCGAATCAGATTGTTCGGCTAACAAGGTCGAGGTCATGAAAAGTCTCAGATTGGGTCTTAAAAAAGAGGTGCTTATGCATACCACTGGCACACAAAGTGAGGGCACATTGTAATGGGGTTTCATGGTGAATAAAACCGCAAATTGTTAGGTGTTTCGCATCACGACTCGTATACTGATTTTCTGCTCTATAAAACACACAATTAGGTGACACTTCATGACACCAGAAGACGAACAACAACGCGCGCGGCAAGGTATCTTGCTAGCGATTGGTGCGTATACCATGTGGGGCATTGCGCCGATGTACTTTAAGTCCATCGCACAAGTATCTCCTTTGGAAATTCTAAGCCACCGAGTGATATGGTCTTTCTTTTTGCTTGCTGCACTCCTCCATTTTGGCCGTCACTGGCGCTCGGCTTACCACATCGCGAAAGACAAAACGAAAATCGCTTACCTGATCGCAAGTTCCATGCTAATTGGCGGTAATTGGTTGATTTTCATTTGGGCGGTAAACTCGAATCATATGCTCGACGCCAGCTTAGGTTATTACATTAACCCACTGATCAACGTCTTACTCGGGATGGTCTTCCTTGGTGAGCGACTGCGTAAATTACAGTGGTTCGCGGTTGTATTGGCAGGTTGTGGCGTACTCGTTCAACTGATTGTATTTGGCTCCGTACCTGTTGTTGCGATGGCGTTAGCAATGAGCTTCGGCTTTTATGGCTTATTAAGAAAGAAAGTCAGTGTCGATGCAAAAACTGGCTTGTTTATCGAGACATTACTTCTACTGCCAGTGGCCGCTGTTTATTTGCTTTTTATTGCCGATACACCAACCTCAAATATGCTTACGAATCCACTTACGTTAAATAGTTTGTTGATCGCGGCTGGGGTTATAACAACCCTGCCACTGCTGTGCTTTACGGGTGCAGCAACAAGACTCAAATTATCGACTTTGGGCTTTTTCCAATATATAGGCCCAAGCTTAATGTTTTTACTTGCAGTATTGATGTATGGCGAACCCTTTACCATGGATAAAGCGATCACTTTCGTCTTTATTTGGGGAGCACTAGTCGTGTTTAGCTTTGATGGATTACGTAATAACCGTCGCTCACGCCGAATCGTTCAGCCACAGTGATCGTTTTTTACAAGACAAGTTAGAAATTGCCAGATAAGCTTGGTCATAATGTGACCAAGCTTTTTTATTTAATGGAACATATTCAGTACTACGCAACCGACCATGACAACTTGAGTCTAATAGAGGCGAAATACCAGAAATTTGCTTTTCAAAGGCATTACCATCTAGATTTTCATCTCGGCCTGATCACGCATGGTGCGCAGAAGTTCCAATACCAAGGTAACAGCCACCAAGTTGGTCACGGGCAAATTGTGATTATGCCGCCGGATGAGCTGCACGACGGGCAATCTAAGCTCGAGAGTGGCTACGAAGTAAATGTGTTTGCGATCGAACCTCATCTATTGAGCGATCTGGCTGATCTTAAGCAAAACGGTCAAATAATACACTTCAACGAACTGATCATCTCGGATCCGCAGATATTTTCACAACTTAGTAACTTACACGGGCTGCTTCGTCGTGAAAACCTCAGCCAACTCACCAAAGATTGCCTTCCTTTTGAAGGATTTAACCAACTTTTTGATCGCTACGGATCGCTTGAGCGACAAAAAGTGGTGCCGCTAGGAAACCAATCGCTTGGGACGTTAAAAGATTATCTAATGGCTAACCTTGACCAAGCGGTGCGTTTGGATTCACTTTCAGAGCTGTGCCAACTGAGCCCAACTCAGTTCCAGCGCCACTTTAAAGCGCAAACTGGCATGACGCCTTATGCATGGTTCGCACGCCTGCGCCTTGAACAAGGCATGAAGTTACTGCAAGCTGGTCAATGTGGTACCGACGTCGCTCATCAAATCGGTTTCTATGATCAAGCGCATTTCAGCAAAGCGTTTAAACAGACCTACGGCGTTTCCCCTTCTCAAGTGGCTCGTTAATTTCATTTACCGAGAAAGCTGTCAGTTTTTTACAAGCGCCACAGGTGACTTACCACGACAATAGCCGCATTGGTTAAATTTGAGATGTGTTATGAATGAATCCACCATATTGCTGACACTCGCCAGCATTCACTTTATTGCCCTAATGAGTCCAGGTCCGGACTTTGCGCTGGTCGTACAAAATGCGACGCGTCATGGTCGTCAAACTGGCTTGTACATTGCGTTGGGATTGTCCGTCGGTATTTTGCTGCACTCTTTGTTCAGCCTGACAGGTGTGAGTTTTGTCGTCCACCAGCACCCAGTGCTGTATTCCGTGGTACAACTGCTCGGTGGTAGTTACCTGCTCTACTTAGGAATTGGCGCATTGCGTGCCGTGATCTCGATGATCCAAAACCCACTGACGGATCAACCTAAGAAGCAAAATAACCTAGTGATCAGCAATAAGCGTCAAGCGTTTGCTAAAGGGTTTGCGACCAACATTCTTAACCCAAAAGCCCTGGTGTTCTTTGTCAGTTTGATGTCGAGTTTAGTCCCAGCAGGTATGTCGATTACTGGCAAAGGTATTGCACTGGTCATCCTGTTTGGCTTGTCGCTATTCTGGTTCTCTAGCCTTGCATGGATGCTGTCGACACAGCGCTTACAGCGTAAATTGCAACAAGCGGGTATCTACATCGACGGTCTATGCGGCGTGGTATTTACTCTAGTGGGCGGCAGTATTCTATACCAAACTATCAATACTTTTATCGGATAAAGTACTGATTTAAAAGCGTAGCACAATCGACATTTCTAAGATTGCTGACTCGACGTGACTCTCCATAACTGCCAAGCTCAAAGCACAAAACTGGCAACATGGAGAGTCATCATGCATTGGACGTTCAACCGACTCGTGACCACGGGTCTTTTTCTTACTTCCCCACTAATCTTATCTACCTCAGTCTTTGCTAACCAAGCAGCAGATGCAGTTGCGCCGGAGCACAGCACTGGCTTCGAGCAAAAACAATTGATCAAAGCGAAAGATTATATGGTTACCGCAGCCAACCCACTTGCCACCCAAGCTGGGGCAGACGTTCTTGCACAAGGTGGTAATGCTATTGATGCTATGGTTGCCGTGCAGCTGATGCTGGGCTTAGTAGAACCCCAATCTTCAGGCATTGGTGGTGGCGCCTTCTTAGTGTATTGGGACAGTGAGAAACAAAAACTGACTACGTATGATGGACGCGAAACCGCACCGCTCGCCGCAACGCCGAAACTCTTCCTAGATGACAAAGGACAACCACTGCAATTTTACGATGCGGTTGTCGGTGGGCGTTCCGTTGCCACTCCTGGTACAGTGAAACTGCTGTGGGACACGCACCAGAAATACGGCAAGTTGGAATGGAAGAAGATAATCCAACCCGTGATTACCTTGGCTGAGCAAGGTTTCGAAGTCAGTCCTCGCCTCGCGAGTCTGATTGAAAAAGATGCCAAGCGCCTATCTCGCTTCCCTGCGACTAAGGCTTACTTCTTCAATCCAGATGGCTCACCAAAAGCCGAAGGCACGTTGTTGAAGAACCCTGAATACGCGAAAACTCTGACGGCAATTGCAGAGCAAGGGGCAAAAGCTTTCTATCAAGGCGATATCGCCACAGACATCATCAAGACAGTACAAAATGCGCCGGGCAACCCTGGCGTATTGGCACAACCTGACTTTGATGCGTTCCAAATCAAGCAACGTGAACCGGTTTGTGCGGCTTACCAAAGCTATGACATCTGCGGCATGGGACCACCTAGCTCTGGCGCATTGACGGTTGGACAGATTCTCGCGATCACCGAGCAATACGATCTTAAAGGTTGGGGAGCCGAAAGCGCGAAATCATGGCAAGTGATCGCCGATGCATCGCGCCTTGCGTTCGCGGATCGTGGTAAATACATGGCTGACCAAGATTATGTGCCAATGCCAACCGAAGGCTTGCTTGATAAAGATTATCTCAAACAACGTGCTGAGCTCATTCAAGTCGGTAAAGCCTTGAGTAAGGCTGAAGCCGGTAATCCTCCTTGGTCGCACGCCATGAACTTAAGCATGGACCAATCGATCGAGCTGCCTTCCACCAGCCATTTCAATATCGTCGATAAGCAAGGCAATGTGGTTTCAATGACAACAACCATCGAGAACGCCTTTGGCTCACGCTTGATGGTACGCGGCTTCTTGCTCAATAACGAACTGACCGATTTCTCTTTCCGCACGCATCAAGATGGTGTGCCAATCGCGAACCGCTTAGAACCGGGAAAACGCCCACGTTCATCCATGGCACCAACCATTATGATGAAGGATGACAAACCTTACATGGCAATTGGCTCACCGGGTGGCAGCCGCATTATTGGTTACGTCGCACAAGCCATTATCGCCCACACGCAATGGGATATGGACATCCAAAGCGCGATTAATCAGCCACGATTGCTGAACCGTTTTGGCACCTTAGATATTGAGCAAGGTACCGCCGCAGAGGGCTTACAGCCTGCTCTGGAGAAGATGGGCTTTAAAACCGATGTTCGGGATTTGAACTCTGGTCTGCATGCGATACGAATAACAAAAGACGGTCTTGAAGGCGCTGCGGATCCAAGACGTGAAGGTGCCGCTATCGGGCAGTAAGAGTCTTTCGCTCGACCCCTTGTGCGAGATCTCTCACAAAGGGTTGAGCAAACCTCTCTTTTTTAATGGTAAAACCGTACAGAAAAGAGCGTAAATCATTGAATTTAATACTCATGTATCTTTTTTGAACGCTAAGAGAGTAAAAAAATGTGAGATTAGCCCGTTGTTGGAAATCGTTAAACACGTAATATTAAACCTGTCGGAAGGATGCTGACACGGAACAGGAAACACCACGGACTTGGTGAACTTCAGGAAGAAGAAACGGTTATTCAGGATGAATAGTCGGGCATGGATTGCAAAATTGGACATTGAACGGAATCAATAGTGACTAGGATGGTTGCTACTAAGGACGGGAAATGGACACCTCTGGACGAGGCAAGGATTTGAACATCAGGATGATGTCAGGGACACCGCTCAGGGAACAAGTGATGAGAGCTAACGAGGATAGTTAGCAGACCAGGATAAGGTCATTAAGGACACCGCTAGGAAGGCGACGTAAGGATTAAGCTGACGGATTCAGCACACTATCATGGATTAGATGCATGGAGCACTCTTAGTAGCCGGATTGCTGCGAGTAAGACTATAACCCCGATGGGCGCAAGCCCTCGGGGTTTTTCTTTGCCTAAAGTTTTTCTCATCTGCACCGTTAAATCGCGCTTTCGAACTCCATTTATCATTCCATTTTTTCCTGCGTTAGCGACACCAAAACTGCACAAACAAAAAGAGCCGCCGAAGCAGCTCTTAAGTTGATGATACCAATCACAGTAAATAAGTGATCAGAAATAGCGTAGGGAAAATGCTTGAGAACAAGGCGCAATTTTTCGATAAGTAGTTATTCTACAATCAAAAATTGCAACGCAGTTATCGAGTATTTTAACAAGCTAGAATGACCAGTTATTCACTACGATTGGTATGAGTTTTGGTCAAGCCTTACAGTTTCTCTAGTCGTGCGTAAGCAGTTACCAACCATTTGATGCCTTCACCGTTAAAGGCAATCTGTACACGGCTCTGTGGACCACTGCCTTCGAAGTTGATGATGGTGCCTTCACCAAATTTTGGATGCATCACACGAGAACCTAGCGTAAAGCCGGTTTCATTAAAGCTCTCTTTCACAACAGTTTGGCTAAATCGACCACTGCTTGAAGGACGGCTAACTTGCGCCTTCATTCGTACTTCATCTAAACAAGTTTCTGGCAGTTCACGGATAAAGCGAGACGGTTTATGGTATTTATCCTGACCGTACAAACGACGCATTTCAGCATAAGTGATGTACAGTTTCTGCATTGCACGGGTCATGCCTACGTAACACAGACGGCGTTCTTCTTCTAAGCGCCCTGCTTCTTCTGCCGACATTTGGCTTGGGAACATGCCTTCTTCCACACCGACCATAAACACCAATGGGAACTCTAGACCTTTCGCACTGTGTAATGTCATGAGCTGAACCGCATCTTCAAATTCGTCCGCTTGTCCTTCGCCCGCTTCTAGTGCTGCGTGGGTTAGGAATGCCGTCAGCAGTGACATGTCTTCGGCTTCTTCTGGTTTCTCGAATTGGCGAGTTGCGGTCACCAATTCCTCCAAGTTCTCAATACGTGCCTTAGACTTTTCGCCCTTCTCTTGCTCGTACATCGCGAACAAGCCCGAGTATTTAATTACATGGTCAGTTTGGTGATGCAGCGGCATCTCTAAGGTGTCGTCTTCTAGCGCGGTGACAAGCTCGATAAAACGGCTCAGAGCACCAGCAGCGCGACCAGCAAGCACCTTCTCGTCCAACATTGCCACACTCGCTTCCCACATAGTGCAACCACGGTCACGAGCCGCAAAACGGATGGTTTCAAGCGTCTTATCACCCAAACCACGCGTTGGCGTATTCACCACACGTTCAAACGCCGCATCATCGTTACGGTTGGCAATCAGACGCATGTAGCTCAAGGCATCTTTGATTTCCTGACGTTCGAAGAATCGCATGCCGCCGTAGATACGGTAAGGCAGACCGGCTTGAATTAACGCTTCTTCCAGAACACGCGACTGGGCGTTGTTACGGTAAAGCATCGCAGCGTCATTCAGAGCACCGCCCTTGTCTTGCCACTCTTTGATTTTGTTCACCGCAAAACGGGCTTCATCTAATTCGTTGTAAGCGCTGTAAACCGAGATAGGCTCACCGACCACGCCATCCGTCCACAACTCTTTACCCATACGCTCGGTGTTATTCGCAATCAGGGTGTTAGATGCTTCCAGAATGGTCTTAGTGGAACGGTAGTTTTGCTCAAGACGAATGGTATTCACGCTTGGGAATTCGAGCGTAAACTTCTCAATGTTCTCGACTTTTGCACCACGCCAGCCATAAATCGACTGGTCGTCATCACCTACGATCATCACGTGACACTCAGGACCCGCCATCATACGTAGCCAAGCATATTGAATGTTGTTGGTATCTTGGAACTCATCCACCAAGATATGCTTAAAGCGTGCTTGGTAGTGTTCACGGACGAACTTGTTATCACGCAGTAGCTCATGTGCGCGCAGCAAGATTTCCGCAAAATCGACTAAACCAGCACGATCACACGCTTCTTGGTAAGCGGTGTACAACTGTAGATATGTCTTGGTTACTGGATCATGGTACGCATCAATGTGCGACGGGCGCAGACCTTCGTCTTTCTTGCCGTTAATCCACCATGCCACTTGGCGTGCCGGCCACTGCTTCTCATCGAGGTTTTGCGCTTTAATCAAACGCTTTAGTAGACGCTGTTGGTCGTCACTGTCAATGATTTGGAAATCTTCCGGTAGCTTCGCATCAAGATAGTGTGCACGCAGAATACGGTGACAAATGCCGTGGAAAGTACCATTCCACATACCGCCTGCACTGCCCATCATTAGCTCTTCGATACGTCCACGCATCTCTGCCGCCGCCTTATTGGTAAAGGTTACCGACATAATTGAAAACGGAGAAGCTTGCTCGACCGACATCAGCCAAGCGATACGGTGAACAAGAACGCGTGTCTTACCACTTCCTGCGCCAGCAAGAACGAGCAAGTTTTCTAGAGGTGCTGCAACGGCTTCACGTTGTTTATCGTTCAAACCGTCGAGTAATAGAGATGGATCCATCATGATGAGAGCTACTGGTTATTTATACATAAAAACCGATTATAACCTAAACAACCGGGTGCTGTTTAGACAAAACTTGATAAAAAAATCGATGTTTTTTTACCCAACACATCAATTAGTTATACCTATTTAACCCTACAAACCCATTTGCTTCAGAAATTTTTCTGAAAGTTTTTTAGCCAGTTTCCTATCTTTTAAGTTAAGCAAGTTGATAACAAAAACGCCAAAACAGGCGATTCATCTTGCCAACTTAAAGTAAAGGAAATCATTCAGAGGAATTTATTATGAAAAAGTCGAATCTAGCTGTTACTGCTGCTGTTACTGGTCTTCTAGCTCTTGGTGGCACAATGCTAACTGCAGCTCCAGCTGTCGCTGCTGAAAAAGAAAAGTGCTATGGCGTTTCTAAAGCAGGTAAAAACGACTGTGCAACAAAAAGCAGCTCATGCGCTGGTACTTCTAAAGAAGATAACCAAAAAGACGCATTCGTAGTCGTACCAAAAGGTCTTTGTGACAAACTCGCTGGCGGTAGCACTTCTTCTTCATAATCTTTTATCGCTAGCTATTGTGAGGATGCGTTGACGCTCAACCAACGCAAAGCCAAGACGCATCCTTCTCTTCCCGCACGATTTGAAAAGGAGTTTCACGTGAAACACCACACCTTCCACGACCTTGTTGGAGTTGGATTAAGAACCCCTCACCTCGATTACTTTAGCCAATCCCAGCCTGAGTTGTCTTGGTTAGAAATCCACAGTGAAAACTATTTCCAACCCAATGCAACAGAGCGCCATCAGCTACAAACGCTTCGCGAGCAATATCAAATTAGCTGCCACGGTATTGGTTTGTCGCTAGGTTCGGTGGAACGTGTTAGTCAAAAGCATCTTGCGCAACTTAAATCACTGATTGACTCAATCGACCCAATTCTTGTTTCTGACCATTTAAGTTGGAGTGAAAACGGCGGTCACTACTTTAATGACCTGCTTCCACTTCCGTATACGGAAGAAGCGCTCAACGTGTTCACTCGTAACGTGAATGAAGTGCAGGAATATTTGCAACGCGAGATCTTGATAGAGAACCCATCTAGTTATGTGAAGTTTCAACATTCGACCATCAGCGAATGGGAGTTTCTTACCGAAGTGCAAAAGCGCACTGACTGTCGTTTATTGCTCGATCTAAACAATGTTTATGTTTCGGCGTTCAACCACGGTTTTGATTGCGACACATACCTAGATGCGATTCCAGCCGACAAAGTGGATGAGATTCACTTGGCAGGTTTTACCATCAAACAACTCGACAAAGGTGAGATATGGATTGATACCCATAGCCGCCCAGTTAGCGATGAAGTTTGGCAGTTGTTTTCACAGTGGACAAAAAAACACGGTCCACGTCATACGTTGATTGAATGGGATTTGGATATCCCCGCGCCAGAAGTCTTATTAGGAGAAGCACAGAAAGCATCGCAACTGCTGTTGCAAGGCACACTTCCAAGTGAACAAAGCGAACCAAGGAAGGCATCATGAATCTAGCCACCTTACAAAGCCAGTTTGCTAAAGCCCTACACTATCAAGCACTCGGCGAAGATTGCGATATTGCCAGTGATACGTTTACCGCTGATGAACGCATGCAGATTTACCGCAATAACTTTATCGTCAGCTTAAGCGAGGTGTTATCCGCGACCTACCCGATGGTTGAAGCGCTGCTTGGTGAAGAATGCTTTGAACAGATAGCTCGCCAGCATGTTCTTTCTTACCCATTAGAAGAAGGAAATGTGGTGCATTATGGCGAAGGCTTTCAAGACACCATCATGCAGTTCAGTCAGGTGATCGCACAAGCACCTTACAGCCCTGAAGTCACACGCTTCGAGTGGCATATCGACCTAGCTCGTCAAGCACAGTATGAGCAATCCAATGCAGCGGAATTAAAACCGCTTGCGTTACTTGGCGAAGTGAGTGAAGAGCGACAACCCACTTTAGTCTTACACCTTAAAAAGGGCTGCCGCAGCTTTGACTCCAACTACGCAGTATTCGATCTATTTAGCGCGATTCAAACTGGGCAATTCGAACAACTTAATATCAACCAATTACAGCAAGGTGTCATATCGATTCAAGCCAATGGAGAAGCCTTGTGTCACGCACTCGATGCCGATGTGTTCCAACTGCTGCAATGTTTAGAGCAGAAGCAGAGTTTGAGCGAAATACCTGAAGTTTTACTCGCTCATCTCAATCGCATCATGGCACTCGATATTGTTGACGGCTTTACATTGCAATCAATCTAAGGAGCACTCTATGACGGATACGGTTAAAAACTTAGTGAATCGGTACGATGATTTAATCAGTGCCTTACAAGCAGGCTTTGTCCCTTTACTACTTCTCTTTTGTCGCTTTTGGGTTGCTTGGGTGTTCTTCAATTCAGGACTAATCAAAATCTCGTCTTGGGATAGCACGTTGTACTTATTTGAGCTGGAATACCAAGTGCCAATCTTGCCATGGGAATTGGCGGCTTATTTAGGTACGGCTGCGGAGTTGGTTCTACCGGTGTTCTTGGCACTAGGATTGATTACCCGCCCGATGGCAGCAATGCTGTTTGTGTTCAACATCATCGCAGTGATCTCTTACCCACTGTTGTGGGAGAAAGGTTTTTATGATCACCAACTTTGGGGATTGATGATTCTTATCGTAATCGTATGGGGGCCAGGACCGCTGTCTTTGGACCACATCCTGAAAAAGAAAATGACGAGCTAAAAAAATCCCCGCATCATGCGGGGATTTTTTATTATTTATTCAAGTAAGCTAGTAGCTCTTCTGCTGAGATACCTTGCTGAGCGAGGTCTTTTGCCATCTGCTCGACTTGTTCATCTTTGCGTGACTCAATCACTTGCTGAAATTGGTACACGATATCACGCAAAATTGGCAGAGGTACTTGTTTAGCCGCACTACGAATACGCTCGGAGCTTTGATTACCCAGCTCATTAAGCAACTTGCCAAACATCACCTTTTCTGGTGAATCTTCCATTTGCTCTAGAATACGAGCCATTTCATACGTGGTTAACGACATTGCTTTTTGAGTTCCGTTATGGTGTCAGGAAAAGTCTGAGTGACAAATATACACGCCTTACTTACATTGGAAAATACTAAATTACACTGATTTACGCTTTCGCAAAGCTCGAGTGCCAGTTCTTCCCTGCTTTTGTAAACAGAACGACCAACGCAGGTAATAGGACCCACATATGAATTGCGATCAAGGTTTGTGGATCCAGAGATAAGCGTTGCAGTGTACCCACCAACAAACCAGAGCCACTCATTTGGAACAATCCAAGCAGTGCAGCTGCCGTGCCCGCCTTATCACCAAACGGTTCTAACGCTTTCCCTGCCGCTGCACCCAGAATGAATGCAAAACCTACAGAAGACATGAAGATAGGTAGCATGAAAGAAAGCGCGGTATTCTGACCATTCATCACTAGCATGATCACACCTGCGAGACCCAGAGTTGAGATCCCGGTGACCAAGGTGTTGTGAGTTCCAACGCGCTCCATAAACTTAGGCGCCAGCATACATGCCGCAATGTTTATCACCGCATTTACACCAAACCAGAAAGTGAATTCATTCATCGACAGCCCCATCCCCGTCATCAATACCGACGGTGCTGAGGTAACGTAAGCAAGAATAACCGCCATCGCCATCAAGCATAATGACGCATGGAAAACAAAAGATGGTGTGCTAAGCACTGCCCAATACCGACTAAGCTTAAACACGGCTTGCTTTTCTGTTGACGGGTTAGTCTCTTTCATCATGAAAAACATCAATGATCCAGACACCACAGCAAAACCCGCCATAAAGCTAAAGTTAGCACGCCAGTCAAATTGCTGAGTTAACCAGCTACCTAGAATTGGAGCTAAAGCCGGAATGAAACAAATCGCACCGTTAAGGTAGCTGATCATTTTGCCGCTTTTTTCCGGGCCAAAGATATCGCGAACTGTTGCAAAGGCTGCTACCGATGTCGCACACGCACCTAAGCCTTGTAGCAGTCGGGAAACCAACATCCACTCAATATTTTGAGCACTCCACGCCAATAAAGCGCTCATCGCGTAAATGGTGATACCGCCCAATGCAACAGTTCGACGTCCGAGTTTATCTGCTAAGGGACCTGCGAATAGCTGACCAACACCCATAGCAAATAAGAACCAAGTGATCGTGTCTTGTGCTAGCGCATTATCGACCTGAAAAGTGGAAGCAATAAGAGGTAAAGCAGGTAGATAAATATCAATCGCTAAAGGACTGAAAAGAACCAAAAGGGTCAATAACGCCATCTGTTTTTTACTATTAGAAAACTGGCTAGACACACAACACTCCGAATTGGATAAAGAACTTTGGGTAAAGCTTAATCATCTGATGATATGAATGGAAATGATGTATAATCATGAGCATTATTCCTCAGAGGAAATTCACTGTGAACGTCGAAAAACTGGCTCGTATCGATTTAAATCTATTGGTCTGCTTTAAAGTGCTGATTGAAGAGTTAAATGTTACTCGTGCGGCCCACCGATTGTGCTTAAGCCAATCTGCCGTCAGTAAATCACTGGCTAAACTGCGCATTCAATTTGATGACCCTCTTTTCACTCGAAACTCACATGGATTAACACCTACGCCGCGCGCATTGTTTCTTAAACCGAAACTGGATCTGTTGATAAATCAGTTAGAAGTGCTGACTCAACCCGAAGAGTTTTCTCCGCAAAGCAGCGAATACCGTTTTCAAATAGCAGCGGTAGAGAGTGTCTACCCTCTCATTCTACCCCATTTCTTACCGGCGATTTTTCAACAAGCACCTGGCGTGACAATTAGCACACACCCGTGGTCGGATAATACATTTAAAATGCTTCAACGCGGCGAACTGGATTTAGGCTTAACTGGAAAAGATATCGATATAAACGATGCCAAGCTGACTCTTCAACCACCCGATGACATTTGCGAGTTGGAAATTTATCGTGATTACCAAATGTGCATCATTCGCAAAAACCATCCTGCGCTAAAACAACCTTGGAATCTGGAAGCCTATCTCGCCCTACGCCATGTACAAGTACGCTGTGATGGCAACGACCGTTGGTTGCTGGATTATCGCCTTGCAGATATTGGCGCCGACCGCGATATTGCCGTCACCGTGCCCGACTTTAACAGTGCCGCAAGTTTATGTTCATACACCGACTTTATCTTTACTGCGCCAAGTCATTTTGTGCAACTTGCGGCCAAACAGCTTGATTTGGTCGTGCTGCCACTACCGTTAGAATTCCCACCTATGGCTTACACTTTATTCTGGCACCGAGATAGAGAAAACGACCCTGCATTAGGCTGGCTACGTACGATGATCACACAAAAAACCGATCACCTTAGATAAAAACACCGCACTCAATTTGCGCTTAGCGGCTAAAATGAGTAGCTTAACTGTCGTAGTCCTTTTTGGCTCATCTATGGCCTAGTTGTACTCCGACTCTATTGAAGTGATTGCGAACCTCAATGGAATCGTAAACTGCATGAAGCAGATGGAAACAGCTCCCACACCTGAGCATGAAGGAGCGGTAATTTGAAGGAATAACACAGATGCACAACGATACCCAAAGCCGCGTGAATGCAATTCGCGAATGGCTAGCACAACATAATATTGATGCCCTACTTGTCCCACATGAAGACGAGTACTTGGGCGAATACGTACCAGCGCACAACGAGCGTTTACATTGGCTAACTGGCTTTACTGGTTCTGCTGGTGCTGCGGTAATCACCAAAGACAAAGCCGCTATCTTTGTTGATGGTCGCTACACAGTACAAGTAACAAAGCAGGTTCCTGCTGATCTATTCGAATACCGTCACTTGATTGAAGAGCCTGCACTAGATTGGATTAAAGACCATCTTGCAAATGACGCGTCTGTGGCAATCGACCCTCGCATGCACAACTCTGCTTGGCTAGACATGGCACAAGCAAAACTTGCAGGTACCCTTGAGCTTAAGATTCTCGATAGCAACCCAATTGATGAACTGTGGCACGACCGCCCTGCTCCTGTGGTTTCTGATGTTCGCCTAATGGCAACAGAAACAGTTGGACAATCAAGTGAAAGCAAACGCCAAGAAATCGCAGAGCTCGTGAAAAAAGCCGGTGCAGACAGCGCAGTGATCACAGCACTTGATTCTATCTGTTGGTTGCTCAACGTTCGTGGTCTAGATGTCTCACGTCTACCAGTTCTTCTTTCTCACGCGATTCTGCACTCAGACTCAAGCGTGGAATACTTCCTAGATCCTGCTCGCCTACCTGCTGAGTTTGACGCTCATGTTGGTGCCGGCGTGACGGTTCATCACCCAGAAGCATTGCAAGCACGACTAGAAAACCTAACTGGCAAGAATGTACTGGTTGACCCTGCGACAAGTAACGCGTGGTTTAAGCTGGTTCTACAAAACGCTGGCGCATCTGTGGTGAGTAAAGCTGATCCATGCCTAATGCCAAAAGCAGCAAAGAACGCTGTTGAAATCGCAGGCATGAAAGCATGTCATATCCGTGATGGCGTAGCGATGAGTAAGTTCCTTTCTTGGTTAGATGCTGAAGTCGTTGCGGGTAACCTGCATGATGAAGCGACGCTGGCAGACAAACTGGAAGCGTTCCGCAGCGAAGACCCGACACTTATGGATCTTAGCTTCGATACTATCTCGGCAGCAGGTGGCAACGCGGCGATGTGTCACTATAATCACGAGAACCAACCTGAACCTGGCAAGCTAGAACTGAACACACTTTACCTAGTGGATTCAGGCGGTCAGTACCTAGATGGCACGACAGACATCACGCGTACCATCGCGATCGGTCAGCCTTCACAAGAGATGATTAAACAATTCACTCTCGCGCTAAAAGGCCACATCGGTGTTGCACGTGCACGTTTCCCGAAAGGCACACGTGGTTACCAAATCGATACGCTAGCTCGTCAGCACCTGTGGGCGGAGGGCTACGATTACGATCACGGTACTGGTCACGGTGTTGGTCACTTCCTAAGTGTTCATGAAGGTCCAGCAAGCATTTCGAAGAAGCAAATCGACGTGCCTCTAACAGAAGGCATGGTGCTGTCCAACGAGCCAGGTTACTACCGTGCGGATGCGTTTGGTATCCGTATCGAGAATCTAGAGCTTGTTGTTGAAACCCCAACTAACGGTGACTTCCCTGTTCTGTCATTCGAGTCGCTAACACGCTGTCCAATCGACAAGCGCAACATCAATGTTGATATGCTAACTCGTCCAGAGCTTGCTTGGTTGAATGATTACCATCAGAAGGTATGGGATGAGATCAGCCCACTTGTTGAGGGTGATGTGAAAGAGTGGCTTCGTCAAGCAACGCTACCAGTAGCACACAGCTAGAAGCTAGAAGCTATAAGCTAGAAAAAAGTAGAGGGTTGATGTTTTGCATCAACCCTCTTTTCTTTACTTATGTTTCACGTGAAACATAACGATGACCAGTGTCTTTATTTGCTGATTAACCAGAATACGCCGAGTGCCAATCTCGCCATACAGGGTCAAACCCTTTGGCTCGAATCATATCTTCCACAGAACCTGCGCTTCGCTCATCACTGATCTCAAACTGCTCGAGTTCAACATCATCCATCGCATAACCACCCGGCTGAGTTTTCGATGCAGCAGACATACTGGTAATGCCTAAAGGCAATGCGTTATCTCTAAACTTCGGTGACTCACGAGTCGATAATGACAACTCCACTTCTGGATTCAACAAACGATAAGCGCAAATCAGCTGAACAAGTTGCTTATCCGTCATGACTGATTTGGGTTGGAGCGCACCCTCACAAGGACGCAAACGCGGGAAAGAAATCGAGTAACGAGTCTGCCAATACGTGCGCTCAAGATAGTCCAAGTGCGCTGCCACATAAAAACAGTCGGTACGCCACTCTTCCAACCCTATTAAAGCACCAATACCGATCTTATCGATGCCCGCCTTTGCAAGACGATCGGGTGTATCCAATCGGTATTCGAAATCCATCTTGTTGCCACGCAAATGGTGCTCGGCGTAAGTCGAAGGATGATACGTTTCTTGATAGACCATCACCGCATCCAAACCCAATGTCTTGAGCTCAGCGTATTCGTCTTGATCAAGTGGCTGTACTTCCATCGCCAAATAGTTAAAGCGCTTCTTAATCATAGGCACCATTTCGCGGAAGTATTTCATACCCACTTTAGTTTCGTGCTCGCCAGTCACCAGCAATACGCTATCAAACTTCATGCGTTTAATGGCTTCAACCTCTGCAACCACTTCGTCCCGATTCAAGGTACGACGTTTGATTCTGTTCTCCATCGAGAAGCCACAATAAGTACAAACATTGGCGCACAAGTTAGAAAGGTACAATGGAATATAAAGCGACATGGTATTGCCAAAACGCTTGCGAGTTGCCGAGTATGACAACTGCGCCATTTGCTCTAAGTACGCTTCAGCCTCTGGTGAAATTAGCGCTTTAAAGTCTTCCAAATCACGCTTGGGTTTATTCAATGCTCGCTCGACGTCTTTTGCCGTTTTCGCATAGATCGACATCGAAATGTCATCCCAATTAAGCTGCTTAAATTGTTCAACGAAGCTCATGTTTTCCTCGCTTATTAGCTAAATCAATCTAGGGCTAAAGCTCATCTAGGAATGACGTCAGTGGACTCGACGCAACCGCATGAGAAACCTTACCAGCAAGTCCGGCTTCATAAGCCATACGCCCCGACTCTACCGCCAACTTAAATGCCTTCGCCATCGCAACAGGATCGCTCGAAGCTGCAATAGCAGTATTAACGAGAACGGCATCCGCGCCCATTTCCATCGCACGCGCGGCATGTGAAGGAGCACCGATACCCGCATCGACAACCACAGGAACATTAGCTTGGTCGATAATGATCTCTAGGAAATCGTGAGAAACTATCCCTTTGTTGGAACCGATCGGTGCACCTAATGGCATGACCGCAGCACAGCCCACTTCCTCCAATCGTTTACACAGAACTGGGTCAGCATGACAATAAGGAAGCACAATGAAGCCTTCACGAACCAGTTGTTCAGCGGCCGCAAGTGTCTCAATTGGATCGGGCATCAAGTACTTCGGGTCTGGGTGAATTTCAAGCTTTAGCCAGTTTGTACCTAACGCTTCTCTCGCCAATTGTGCTGCAAACACAGCATCTTTAGCATTCTTTGCACCTGAGGTATTCGGCAATAAGTTCACGCCCGCTTGTACTAGCGGCAGCAAAATATCGTCTTGTTGGTCGTTAACATCCACACGCTTCAACGCCATGGTCGCAAGTTGAGAACCCGATACTTGAATCGCTTCTGCCATTAATCGGCTGTTAGCAAACTTCCCTGTTCCCGTGAACAGTCTTGATTCGAATTGTTTATCACCAATTTTAAGCATCGACTTTAACCCCCTGCGATCGCTTGAAACAAAGAGATGCTATCTCCCTGTGAAAGAACTGTGCTAGCCCACTCACTGCGCGGCACAACATTGTTGTTAATTGCAAAAACACAGCCCATTTCGGGCAGCGCAAATTGACTAATGATTTGCTGTAGATTCGACTCACTGGCAACTTGATGTGACTGGTCATTGATGACAATAGTGATCACATCTAAGTCAGCTGCTGTCATTTGTATTGTTTGTTGTTCTGATAACGTCATTGCTTCCAACTCTCTTAATTCTGCCCATTACTCGTAAACTAAATCTGAGCACACACTTGGCACTGTTTATCTTTACTTATCGCCATGGTTTGCCATTGCAGCTTCAATCCATCGAACAGGTGTAACTTGGCAGTCTCGACATGAAACTTTCCCGTCGCCAGTTTTTGAATTGCCGCTATCGCTTGGTAGTTGCCAAGTGTACCCACCACCGGACCGACGACACCGCTCTCACTGCACTTTTGCGTTTGCGGTAATTCGTCGAACGGATACAAACAGCGGTAACAGGCTTTACTCTGCGCTTCTTGTTCACTTGGTGTTTGGTAATCAAAGACAGCGAATTGGCCTTGCCAACCAATTGCCGCCGCCGAGATGAGCGGCGTATTTTGCTCGAAACAAACTTGGTTAATTAGCTGGCGCGTTGGCATGTTATCGGTGCAGTCGAGCACCACATCCGCTAGCATCACCTCAAGCTGCAGCTGTGCTTTGTCCAATCGCTTATTGAGAGCACGAATTTGAACCATAGAATTAAGTTCAGTAAGTTGCTTTACAGTCGCTTCTGTTTTCGCAACTTGGAGGTCTTGTTCACGATAAATGATCTGACGCTGTAGGTTACTGCTATCAACTTCATCGTCATCAACCACAACCAATTTACCAACGCCCGCGGATGCCAAGTACAAACTCGCTGCGCTCCCTAAACCACCACAACCGATGATCAGCACATGCGATTTGTTCAAACGCTCTTGCCCAATTTCGGCAATTTCAGGCAGAGCGACTTGGCGCTGATAGCGAAGGAACTGCTTATCCGTGAGCATGTTCGCCTCTCTTGGTATCCGCTAATTCACTATTCTGATCAGTAAACGTTAGCTGTCTTTGCTTCATCAGTTGTGCGAAGAACTCGATGACGGACTGAGGTGATTCTGCCAACGTAATAGCTCGCACAACTGCCAAACTAGAAACACCTGTTTGCCAAACTTGGGCTGCATTAGATTGGTCAATACCACCAATCGCAACCGTCGGAAAGCCAAGCACATAGTCACTACCTACTTTGTCTTCTGAAGGACGGAAAGCAGCCTCTGTATTTGTATAAGGAATGCTATCAATCAACTTTTGATACAAAGCTAAGCGCACCAAACCTTGTGGTTTCGATGGCATCTGTTTAGTGGTGGTTGGGAAAATATGCCCTAGCGCGATGTAACTAGGATGAATTTGTACGATGCGCAGTAGTTCGTAATAACCATGCGTAGAAAGACCAAGACGAATGCCGGCTTTAGTTAGCTGAGCCAAATTCGATTCTTCTATGTCTTCTTGTCCCAGGTGAACGCCATAAGCGCCATGCTTGATTGCCAACTGCCAGTAGTCATTTATGAACACTTGTGCTTGATACTGACGACCTAGCTCAATTGCTCGAATGATCTGTTGTTCTAAATCGGCTTGTTGTGGGTTCTTTATTCGCAGTTGAATAGTGTTGATGCCTAGTGGCAGTAGACGCTCAATCCAAGCAACATCATCAACGACTGGATAGAGCCCTAGACTTTGCTTAGTTAGAGTTGGAAAGCTAACGCTCTCACCTTGTGCAGACCAACCAACTTGAATATCGAGTCGGTTATCCTCCAGTACAGGTGTGGGGAAATCATCAAATTGGTCAGCCCACTGAGTAGATCGTCCCTCATCAAGGTTGTCATTCAACAGTGTTTCACGTGAAACATTCGCTTGTTGAGTTAGGATTCCTCGAGCAAGTGTTAACCCATCTTCGATAGGAAAATCGAGTACTGTCAGCGTTACTATCCAAGCAAGGTGATGTTCAGGATCGAACATTGCGTTGAATTTGGACTTAACGGAAAGCGCTCTCACTTCGTTGTTAATTGGGTGACGCCAGATATCAAGCTGAAGCACTTTCTCCTTTTCATCGGATACCTGAGTATCAGCAATACCAATATAAATCGCTTTCGACGGTTGCTTAGCACACGCTTCTACCGACAAAGCAGAACGGTAATAGAGCACAAATGAACTCTCATGCTCAGAGTCATAATCATCAATGAGATCAGTCGTTATGTGTGTGGTCTGTTGGCCGCGAACAAGCTGAATAGATTGAGTTGGGCTCACACCCAACTCAATGTCTTCTATGCTAAAACCCTGTTCTTTCGCCAACAACAAACATTGCTGAACTAAACCTGTCAGTTCAATCAACGATGACGGAATAAGGATTTTGCTCATTAGTCACTTACCTCGGCATGTGCTGCTGGGTGGTATAGCTCGGAACCTGACTCTCTAAATTCTTGCGATTTCTGACGCATCCCTTCAAGAGGATCATCTAGCATTTTAATCGAGATAGCTTGGTCCGCAGCAACTTGCTCAGTGTCTTTCGCGTACTCTCGTACCTCTTGCGAAATCTTCATCGAGCAGAACTTTGGTCCGCACATCGAACAGAAGTGAGCAACTTTGCCGGACTCTTGAGGTAAGGTTTCATCATGGAAAGCGCGCGCGGTATCTGGGTCGAGTGACAAGTTGAATTGATCTTCCCAGCGGAACTCGAAGCGAGCTTTAGAAAGCGCATTATCACGAACTTGAGCACCTGGGTGCCCTTTCGCTAAATCAGCGGCGTGCGCAGCAAGCTTATAAGTGATCATGCCTACTTTCACATCTTCTTTGTTTGGTAAGCCAAGATGCTCTTTAGGAGTGACGTAGCAAAGCATCGCACAGCCATACCAACCAATCATGGCAGCGCCGATGCCTGAAGTAATATGGTCGTAACCAGGAGCGACGTCTGTCGTCAGTGGGCCAAGCGTGTAGAATGGTGCTTCATGGCAGTGCTCCAACTGCTCTTCCATATTCTCTTTGATCATGTGCATTGGAACATGACCAGGACCTTCGATAATCACCTGTACGTCATATTCCCACGCAATCTTGGTTAACTCACCAAGGGTACGAAGCTCTGAAAATTGCGCTTCGTCGTTAGCATCAGCAACCGAGCCAGGACGCAGACCATCACCGAGAGAAAGTGCTACATCATACTTAGCACAGATTTCACAGATCTCTCGGAAGTGGGTATATAAGAAGCTTTCTTGGTGATGCGCTAAACACCATTTCGCGATGATAGAACCACCACGAGAGACGATGCCAGTAACGCGTTTTGCAGTCATTGGCACATAACGAAGTAGTAAACCGGCATGGATAGTAAAGTAGTCAACGCCCTGCTCTGCTTGCTCAATCAGGGTATCGCGCATCACTTCCCAGTTAAGGTTTTCCGCAACACCATTCACTTTCTCAAGCGCTTGATACATTGGTACGGTACCGATCGGAACCGGACTGTTACGTAGAATCCACTCGCGAGTTTCGTGGATGTTACGTCCAGTAGAGAGATCCATAACGGTATCGCCACCCCAGCGCGTTGCCCATACTAACTTTTCTACTTCTTCCTCAATCGAAGAAGTGACCGATGAGTTACCGATGTTGGCGTTCACTTTGACCAAAAAGTTACGTCCAATGATCATTGGTTCGGATTCTGGGTGGTTAATATTTGAAGGGATAATAGCGCGACCTTCGGCGACTTCTTTACGCACGAATTCGGCGGTAATATCTTTTGGTAGGTTCGCTCCGAAGCTTTGACCCGGATGCTGTTGATTCAGCACTTCATCGCGATACTTGGCACGCCCCATGTTTTCACGCAGCGCGATATATTCCATTTCTGGGGTAATAATACCTTTGCGAGCATAGTGCAATTGAGTCACACAATGGCCATCTTTGGCACGTCGAATACGTGGTAGATTACCGTAACGAAGACCGTCTAGTGTTTCGTCTTCTAAGCGTTCTTTGGTGTACACCGAGCTTACTTCATCAAGTAGCTCAGTATCGGCGCGCTCTTCAATCCACCCTTCTCTCAGCTTAGGTAAGCCGTTATAGAGGTCTATGGTGTGCTCTGGATCTGTGTATACACCCGACGTATCGTAAACGCGTACTGGCTCATTAGGTTCGAATATAGGCGCTTCTTTTGTGCCTCCAATAAGGCTATCAGCGAGTGATATTTCACGCATTGGCACACGAATATCTGGACGTGAGCCTTCTACGTAGACTTTGCTTGAATTGGGGTACGGTTGTACCGAGAGTGTATCAATGAACTGTTTTGCTTCCAGTCTCGCTTGTTTGCGACTCGACATAGCATTTTTCCTTGCTTTGTTATACTAGATAAAAAGTAATTGGATAAAAATGCTTGGCGGATAGATGCGACAAGAGGAGTCAAATTAAGGCTAGTTAAAGCTTACGATATTTGCCTGTAACAACATTCGACTTTTGATAGATCAACCAGAAAGAACTCCGGTGTGAATATCTTCTCTTGTTCCCTTCGCAGATTCTAATCTGATCAGGTTCAACGGATCCCGAATTAACGGTCTCAGCCTTATGGCACTCCGACAAGTGATGTCAGTATATAAAAACGGCTTGGTGAAACCAAGCCGACCTGTTCAATTTTTAACTACTTTGCTAGCTGCGCATCAATAATTGAAAGCCTATCCACGCCGCTGAAATACTTAACACGACATTCAACAATACGTTCAACCCCATCTTAAAGAAAGCGCCCTGCTGCATAAGCAAAACATTATCCATCGAGAAGGTGGAAAACGTCGTTAGTGCGCCTAAAAAACCCAAGCCAATCACTTGTCGCCAAGGTTCCGTTGCCAAAAGTTCATTATCGAAAGCTGCTATCAATAAGCCCATCATAAATGAGCCAACAACGTTAACGGTTAACGTACCATATGGAAAACCACGTCCCAATAAAATGACACAAAGTTCAGAAATTAAGTAACGAGAACATGCACCAAATGCACCACCCAATGCAATAAAACCTAAAACGGATAGTTGTCCCATAATTCCCCCAGAAAAGTTAATGGCGACATTGTAATCAAATTTACGGCAATAGTGATTATACAATCTTAGAATTCAGCAAATTATAGCGCTTAAAACTTATCAAGATTTAAAAAGTTACAGGAGTCACTTTACTTCAATATAACCCATCAACCCCGTCTTCATGTGTTCGATCACATGACAATGGTACATCCAACGTCCAGGGTTATCTGCAACAAATGCCGCTTTCGCACTGCCGTTTTTTCCAAGCAAGACCGTATCGGTATGAAACGGTTCGTCGAGTTTTTTTCCATCTAACTCAAGAACCGTAAATGTGTGTCCATGAAGGTGAATAGGATGATGATATTGGGTGACGTTCTTTAGGTTGAAGATATAGGTTTTTCCCATCTCCAATGTTGAAAGGGGCGCTGGAATATTATCTTTGCTCATTCCCTCCCAAGCCCGTTTGTTCATCAGCCAGAATTTAGGTATCGCTTTGCCCGATTTATCAGCAGGAGTGATCGCCCCCTCCCACTCAAACACATAATCGATTTGCTCTGCATTTTTCAAATCGAGAGCTGGCACAGGGTTGAGAGGTAATAAAGGCAGTTTCTGGTTGTTCGACAGGTCAGACTCAACAACGTCAAACTCGCACAAAGGGAATGGGAAGCGTCCTTTCATTTGACGCACATAAACACGTTTTCCAACCTTCGGAGCAATCAATCCGATATCTAACCTCATTCCTGGACCAATTTTGTGCTGAGTGAGCTTATAAGGCGTTTTAACAGGATTACCATCAATAGCAATAACCCAAGCCTCTGCACCTTCAATAGCGATCGGGTAAGTAATGGTATTATCGACATTAGCAATTCTTAATCGCGTAGTGGCATTCTGCTTCAGCGTATAAACAGGTTCATGCACACCATTGACGCTACTCCACTCTCCGGGAGTCCCCATACGAGCGCTCAAGCGCGGCACCATAAGGTTCTTCCACTGACCTAGTTTGTCTAAATGCCAATGCTTGAGGACGACCTCATGCTCTTCATCAAACTGAACCGGCTCTGCCTCTTCAACGACAATTAGCCCGACTAAGCCCATACCAAGCTGCTTCACACTATTCATATGTGGGTGATACCAAAATGTGCCCGCATCTGGTGGTGTAAATTCATAAACGAATGTTTCACCTGGCATGATAGGCTGCTGGCTCAAGAAAGGGACACCATCCATTTCAATAGGGATTCGCAAGCCATGCCAGTGGATTGTAGTCGGCTCTGAAAGCTTGTTAGTAAACCGAATTATAACTTTCTCGCCTTGGCGACAACGAATCACAGGCGCTGGAATCGAACCATTAAATACGAGTACGTCTGTGTTAAACCCAGGGACCAATTCTGCAGTAGAAGGCTCTGCAGTGATATCGTATATATATTGCCCCTGCTTATTAGTGCTCCTAGATAGAGAACATGCAGGTAGAACGGCAAGCGCGGAGATTGCTAAGGATGATTGAAGAAAGCGTCGACGAGATATATCCATACATAGTTACTCATTAATCCAGATCGGTTGAGTGTAACTAAATATAAATAGTGATTCCCCTTTATTATTAAAATTTCGGGCCACTGATCATTACAGCTAACTGTAGTTTCGTTCGTTCAGTAGATTAAATGCTGCCAAAGTACAGCAGAAAGCCATACTTACGGGATAAGAGTAGAAATAAGCTGTAATAATGAGAAGAAACCAGATACAAAAAAGGCTCTGACCTAAGCCAGAGCCTGATATGTGGCAGGGGTGGAGAGATTCGAACTCCCAACACGCGGATTTGGAATCCGCTGCTCTGCCAATTGGAGCTACACCCCTATAGAATTTTCATATTCTAGATTTGACAAAACCTCGCATAAGCGAGGTTGTCGATATTAAGTGGCGGAGTGGACGGGACTCGAACCCGCGACCCCCGGCGTGACAGGCCGGTATTCTAACCAACTGAACTACCA
>NZ_JAWOWL010000049.1:0-37794 GCF_033340395.1 Vibrio sp. 1159
ACACAGATTGATAGGTCTATATTGTTAAAGAGCTTGCTTTGCGAGAAGTTTTTCTCTCAAAGCGGAGGTGCATTCTAGCGATTTAGTTGTTAGTGTCAAACACTTTTTTAAACTAATTTTTTGTAGAAGCTTTTTACCTCTTCGACCTTGCTAAAGCCTTGTGGCGTCTGCCGTGTCGATGGATGCGCATTATAGGGAGAAGATTTTCTTTGGCAATACTAAAAATGCATTTTTTCTAAAAAAACATGCCAAATGGATACTTTCCATCCAACCCTAAAATTACCCAGAAATAACACTCAGGATTTATACAATTTACCCACAAAAAGCTGTGGATAACTACTCATCACTATCAAAGAAATAAGAAATACGCGAACGCGGATTTAGATACTCTTTTACTTTATCCGGTAATTTTGACGGATGAATCGCGTTAACTATCTTTATATCTTTTGAGGCAAGATCAATGATTGGCGCTTGCGTCCTTGGTACTGATGGATCGTAAACCAAGACATTCGGGAATAATAAATGCGATGCATTCACTGAGATAACCAGGCCGACCATATTATTAGAAAGCTGAACTACGGTACCCGGAGGAAACACGCCCATAAACTTAATTAGGATGTTCAGGTTCTCTTCTTTATATAGGTGTTTACAGTTCTTATATAAATGAGAGAGTGCGGTATAAGGAATCTTTTGATCTGAGACTATCGGTGTATGACACAAGTTATCAAACGCATTGGCTACAGCAATAATTTGAGCAAACTCGTTGATCTCATCTCCTTTCAGGCCTTTAGGATAACCAGACCCATCTCTTAGCTCATGGTGCTGCGCGATCACAATTCTCGCGACTTCGGGAAAAGCCTCGATTTGACTCGCAAGATCGACGCCATATTTAGTGTGCAACTTTAAGTAGTTGGTTTCTGGCTCTGTTAGAGGTAGTTGCTTTCTTAATATTGCAGTCGGGATTTTTATTTTCCCGATATCATGGAATAGTGCGGAGAAGGAAAGCTCTTTCAACTGTGCTGCTGAGTACCCTTTAGCACGGCCAATCATCATCGAGATAACAGCCACGTTCAATGAGTGGAAATAAATATCTTCAAACTCATTTTTTCCGTTCATCAGATGTAACGTAACATTATCATCGCACATTAACTTCTCGACGATATCTTCAATAAGAAGCTTTGCTTCATCAACTGCTGCTGTCGGACGGTTACGGATTTTAGTCATGACTGAACGCATACGTGCCAGAGAGCGCTCAAACTCTTTTTCACACTGAATCACGCGTCGACGGTATGCACTTAACTTTTCTATGCGGTTCTGTTTTTCTTGCCACATTTTTTGAGTTTCATGATCTAACGACGCTTCATTTGTTACTCTGTCAGCTTGTCTTTGATCAACAGGGAGTGGAACGGCATCGCTTTGCTCTGGATTAAAGTAAACGAACTTTACGCCGAGGTGGCGGATCATCTCGACTTGCTCTTGGTCTTTAATCTTAAAGCTATTGAGTAGAAAGGGGTGATCGTTCCACTTTAGCGGAAGACGGATATGTAATCCGGGTTGAATACGATCGACCGTTAGTTTAATGGCTGCCACTTATTCACTACTGATTTATATTTCTTAAGAGAGTTAGAATACTAGTAAATTTTGTGAATAAATTCATCAGTAACTAGCAAAACATCAAACCGTTATTTCTAAGCGACTCACTTAATTAGATAGAAGTAAGCTACTTTAAGGAGCGATCTGCTTTGCGTATTTTAAGCTTGGCCTCGAACACTGGCTTGTCTATTACTTCTTGCTCTTTGACTAGCCCCATTAACGTTTGTACCGCTACACGGGCCATGTCACTGATAGGAAAGTGCACTGCTGATACTGTAGGGTAAAGACTTTCACAAAGATCAACACTGTCAAAGCTAGTTAATGAGATTTGCTCTGGTACAGAAATACTGTGCTCGTGTAAGTACTGCATTGCGCCAACCGTCATTTCTTCACTGCACGAAAAGACAGCCGTCACATCAGGGTGTCGTTGTAAAATTGCAGCCATTGCATCATAACCACTTTGCCGACCATAATTCCCTTCTTCACACCAGCTTTCATCAATATCTATACCAGCATCCTTCATTGCATCAATATACCCAAGCTTTCTCAATACACTGTTATGACGTTGGGATGGACCGGTAATACAAGCAATCTTTCGATGACCACCAGCTAAAAGGTGCTCAACGGCAATACGGCTTGCATGATGATGGTTAAAGGTAACACAACGCTCTTCTATTCCTTCCACGTAGCGATCCAGGAGAACGAAAGGTGTTGGTTGTTTAGCTAATTCACGTAAGTCATCATCTGACAAATAACGACTATGAAGTACATAGCCGTCACAACGTAAATCATTAAAACGCTGAATTGCCTCTTTTTCACCTTGTGCAGAATGATGGCCTTGAGCTGTAATCAAAAACTTCTTATGAATATCCAGCTCGGTTTGAACCTGCTCCATCATCTCGCCAAAGAAGCCCCCCGTATAGTAAGTCACCAATAACCCAACCATATTACTGGATGAGGTTGCGAGTGAACGAGCAATTGCACTGGGACGATAATTCAGTTGCGCCATAGCTTGCTCTACTTTTTTTCGAGTTTCTTCGCGAAACTTCCCCTCCCCATTAATGATTCGAGAAACGGTAGAGCGATTTACACCGGCGAGTTCGGCGACATCTTTAATCCTTGCCATAATGCTATTGGGTCCAACTGCAATTGTTATTAAATATCCGTTTGTGTAGAACGGCTGCCAGCAATTCGTAAGGTGCTTATAGGGGGCGAAGCTGGCAGCCTTTAATCATACACCGACCATTTGATTGGTAGAAACGAGCTCAGAGTAATCCGTGACAGCTATACCATGATGAGCTAACTGTTCTTTTAAAATGGGAGAGGTAAGAACTTGTAACTCTAGCTCTCGCTGAAGCGCATAGCCACTCTTTAAGATAAGCGCCTGATCGGCCTCTGCCGGGTGGCACATCACCTCAACCAAGTCATAGTCAGCTTTTAAGCTCAATAAATGTGTCATTAAACCATCCAAGCTCACTTTTTGGTCATAAAACTCATCAGTAAAGATATACCTGATTGTCATCGATTCTTGACACAAGCCAGTGCCCCGCAGTGGCACTCGGTATTCATTCGCTACTTCTTTAATAACGGGCAAAATTTGAGGGTGAGTATGCGCGTGATGATGGCTATCTAAGTGGCTTAGCTCTAACCCAAGCGATAAAAAATGTTCCACCTGAGCTTTTGCTTCATCATAAACGACCTGAGTTTCGAAGTCCTGCTTACTCCAAAGTTCGTCATAGTTGATAAAGTGCGATCGGCCGTTGGTCAAGTTAGGATGCTTCGTTATAGGCACACCTGCTGTAAACCTAAGATGAACGCCAGTTTTCAAGTCTGGATTATGGCGAGCTAGTTCTAAGGCATGTTGCTCAGCATCCATACCCACCATCATGGTGGTTGAATGAACCACACCTTGCTGATGAGCTTTAACGATGCCGCTATTTACACCTCTCGTTAAACCAAAATCATCAGCATTAAAAATGACTTTCATCGGCGCCCTTCCTTAGTTTTACAACGTCGTTAGTTTAAATTGAGGTAAATACGGAGCGTTCACCGCCAGAATATCATCCAGGATTGACTTGGCGCGGCCAATGTCAGGCACCAATGGGTTATTGGTTAATGCCATAAGCGCCTTGTTATAATTACCTTCGACAGCAGCTTCTATTGTTAGCTGCTCATACGCTTTAACTTGATGGAGTAATCCTTTGATATTGTTTGACAACTCGCCAACCGCAAGAGGTTTCGCCCCCCAGCTACCAATCACGGCACTACATTCAATCACAGCATCGTCAGGTAGGCCGTTGATCGCTCCATTATTTAAAACGTTAACAACATGAATACTATTACGATTGTTATAAATTGAATCAACTAGGTTCAGTGATGCATCAGAATAATAAGCACCACCCCGCTCCTCTAACTCTTTCGGCTTATGATCGAGGGTAGGATCTTGATAGAGCTTAAATAGCGCATTTTCTGTTTCCATTACCTGCTCAGCACGAGTGCCTTTTTCATCGGCACTTTGTTTCTCTTCAGCAAGCATGGCATCAGTTTGATAGAAGTAGCGATGATAAGGACATGGTATCGCCCCCAGTGCTTTTAGAAATGCCGGATCCCACGGTTCTTCCCAGATATTCTTCATACTGAAGTTGGCACCATCACCGACTTTCTCTAATACCGTTTGAGTAATATCTTCCCCATTGAGCCATGCTTTGTGTACCCACACGAGATGGTTTAACCCAGCAAACTCAAGTTGTAGCTCTTTTGGCTCGCACTCCATCATTTCTGCAATCATCATTTCCATTGAAACGGGCACATTGCATAAACCAATACTCTTTACTTTGGTGTACTTACTGACCGCTTCGGAAACTAAACCCGCTGGGTTGGTGAAATTGAGCATCCATGCGTTTGGAGCCAACTCTTCAATGTCTTTACAGATATCAAGAATGACCGGAATGGTTCGCAGTGCTTTAGCAAAACCACCAGGGCCCGTTGTTTCTTGGCCGATGACGTCGTACTTGATTGGGATTCGCTCATCGTTAGCGCGTGCAGCAAGGCCACCAACACGAAACTGCGTCATCACAAAATCTGCATCTTTTATCGCAGCACGGCGATCGAAACCGGCTTTTATCTCAATTTTTGCGCCGGCTTTATCGACCATTCGCTGAGCCAATCCTTTGATGATCTCAAGCTTCTCAGCTCCTGACTCAATGTCCACAAAATGAATCTTCTTAACGGGTAAATATTCTAAGCGCTTAATAACCCCTTCAACCAATTCCGGGGTATAGCTACTACCACCGCCAATAATGGCAAGTTTGATCGCCTCTCTAGACATTTTCATCCCCCTTTATTTGTTCGAGATTTTTTTGTTCAGTGCGACGATTTCTACAGCCATCTCTTGAGCCAAAATCGTAGTCATTAGGTGATCTTGAGCATGCACCATCACTAACGTCATCGGGACTTTCCCTTCTCCCTGATCTTCTTCAATAAGCTGAGTCTGTATTAAGTGGGCTTTATTAATACACTCTCTTGCTTGAGAGAGCTTCTCATCAGCCGCTTCAAAATCTTGTTCTCGAGATAAACGCAATGCCTCGTAGCTTAAACTTCTGGCTTCACCAGCATTGCAAATGATCTCCATTACAACCAATTCTTGTTCCATCATTTTCTCTCCGAAAATCGGGCCGCGGTAATTGCGGCCCATTAAGCACAGTTAAGCAGTAACGCCTTCGCCTGACGGCTGCGTGTCACCTTTAGTTTCCTTCGTCGTTGGTAGTTCTTGCTCCAACATTTGCTTCTCAAACATTTTGAAGAATGGGAAGTAGATGATTAGATCAAGAATTAATAAACCAATGACGAGCAATACTGGCGCAAAGGTCCAACCGCTACCCCACGAAGCACCTATCAGTGCCGGTGTTGTCCAAGGTGTTGTAGCGACACCCATACCCACAAAGCCGACATGCACAGCAAAGTACGCAATCGTAGCGTTGATGACTGGAGCGAAGACGAACGGGATAAACAAGGTCGGGTTCATCACAACTGGGCTACCGAAGATCACAGGTTCGTTGATTTGGAAAAAGCCAGGCACCGCACTCATTCGACCAATGCTCTTAAGGTGAACAGAACGGCTAAACGACATCAGCATAACAAGAGCAAGTGTTGCACCAGAGCCGCCAATAAAGATGTAAAAATCCCAGAACGGTTGAGTAAATACGTTTGGAATCGGTTCACCTGCAACAAAGGCTTCAATGTTGGCACCAATGTTGGTCAAAAAGATTGGAGAAAGCAGTCCAACAACAATTGCAGCACCATGAATACCCGCAAACCAAAGTAGCTGGCAAAGCAATAAAGCGCCAATAATGGCAGGCAATGAGTTAGACGCACTAATTAGCGGTTTAAAGATAGCCATAACAGCGTCTGGAATCAGCATGTCGTACTGGGTTTGTACGAAAAGGCTAAGTGGATATAAGGTAATGAATATCGCTAAGACTGGTAGCAATACTTCAAATGATCGCGCAATCGCCGGTGGCACCTGCTCTGGCATGCGAATCGTAATATTGTGCTTTTTCATAAAACGGTAGAGCTCCACCGAGAAAAATGCACACATCACTGCGGTGAAGATCCCGGTTCCGCCCATGTGAGACATAGACAACGCGCCATCTTTAGCTGGGGCCGCAATGAGTAAAAAAGACATTAGTGACAATACAGCACTCGTGATCCCATCCATCTTGTAAGCCTTCGCTAAACTATAAGCAACGCCCAGCGAAACAAAAATGGTCATGATCCCCATCGACATGTTGTAGGGCATCATTATGGTATCAAAATGTGTAGTGGCGAAATCGAGCCAAATTCGACCAAAAGTAAAGGTTGTATCTTCGGCAAATGGGGGGAATGCAAAAATCAAAATGAAACTACCGACAATAATAAACGGCATTGCGACAATAAAACCGTCTCTCATTGCGCGAACATGGGGCTGATTCCCCACTTTAGCTGCTATAGGGGCTATATGCTTTTCGACTGCGCCTATAATTGCGTCATAAAGCTTCATAGAATCCATCCTTATTTTAGGCAAAAGAATCCCGCATCAAATATTTATATTTGATGTACAGTTATCTTTTTAATTTAAAACTATAGTTTAGTTAATTAATTCTAATGCTTGCTCTAGTACTTCTTCTCCCTTCATCATTCCATAATGCTGAGGAGAAATAGCATCAATGTTTTTACCATGCTCTTGCGCCGTTTTTCTTAGCTCTTCTAGCTGAAAACGTACTTGAGGCCCGAGAAGACAAACATCGTACTCTTTAATTGCATCTTCAAACGCATTCACTGACATTGCATCAATTTTGCACTCAATTCCTTTATTTTCAGCAGCTTGCTCCATTTTCTTAACAAGCATACTGGTGGACATCCCTGCGCTACAGCATAAAAGGATCTTTTTCATAGCCTTACTCCCGTTGTGTAAATTTCAACCTGTAAAAACTGTAGCAAAAATAACCAAGACAAAAAAGCGCAACCGGTTGCATTATTCGTGAACACAATCCCAATTTAGAAAATACCACCTATTTTTTTGTAATTATTTAGGTCTAGGATAAAAGTCATAAAATAATTTAAGACATCACATTAAGTTTCAAATTATCAATATTTTACTACTGACAACGTCGTTATTAATTTCTTAAAAGGAATAGAGAATGAAATTTAATAAATTGGCTATTGCAACGCTTGTAAGTGCCGCACTATCACAACACTCATTTGCTCAAACCGACTCTAAAGGCACCATTTATCTAACGTTTGATGATGGACCAATCAATGCATCTATTGACGTTATTCAAGTACTTAACCAGGAAGATATCAAAGCGACGTTTTACTTTAATGCTTGGCATTTAGATGGAATTGGTGATGAAAATGAAGACCGTTCCCTAGAAGCCTTAAAGCTCGCATTAGACACTGGTCATATTGTTGCGAACCACAGTTACGATCACATGGTGCACAACTGCGTGGATGAGTTTGGACCGAACAGTGCTGCGGAGTGTAATGCGACCGGGGACCACCAGCTTAACTCGTATCAAGACCCTGTTTACGATGCCTCAATGTTTACGGAAAACTTATCTGTGTTAGCAAAGTATTTGCCGAACATTACAAGCTACCCGAACTACAAGGCAACAGAGTTTGCTAGACTGCCCTACACCAACGGTTGGCGCGTGACGAAAGACTTCAAAGCAGATGGGTTATGTGCCACGTCTGATGACCTGAAACCTTGGGAACCAGGATATGTATGCGATACATCCAACCCATCCAACAGTGTAAAAGCAGCTATCGAGGTTCAAAATATCCTAGCGAATAACGGCTATCAAACTCACGGTTGGGATGTGGACTGGGCACCCGAAAATTGGGGCATTGAAATGCCAGCAAACAGCCTTACAGAAGCAGAAGCATTTCTTGGATATGTGGATTCCGCGTTAAACACTTGTGCACCAACAACGATTAACCCGATCAACTCCAAAGCTCAAGAGTTCCCATGTGGTACACCTTTACACGCAGATAAAGTTATCGTATTAACTCACGAGTTCCTATTTGAAGATGGTAAGCGTGGCATGGGGGCAACGCAAAACCTACCTAAGCTCGCTAAGTTTATACAGTTAGCAAAACAAGCGGGTTATGACTTCGACACAATGGATAACTACACACCGAACTGGCAAGTTGGTCATAACTACGACGCTGGCGATTACGTCTTACACCTAGGTACTGTATACCAGGCTGTAACAAACCATACTGCGCAACAAGATTGGGCACCGTCTCTAACCTCTAGCCTTTGGACAAATGCAGACCCAGCCACTAACTGGACTCAGAATGTTTCCTATAAACAAGGTGATGTGGTGACTTATCAAGGTTTGCGTTATCTAGTTGATGTACCGCACGTGTCCCAAGCAGACTGGACTCCGAACACTCAAAATACCTTGTTCACAGCTCTATAGGCTGTTCCTACTATCACCATGTAGTAGTTTGCGCGAGGCATACCCCTCGCGCTTTTTTTGTTTTGAAGATCCAGATACAACAAAGCCCCGACTTTCATCGAGGCTCTGTCTTAAAATATGGTACCGGTGGACGGAGTTGATTGGACTGGCATTCCTGCCGCCACCGCGAAGGCAACGCTAACTTTCTTTTGATATTTACGAACACCTAAAACGACGAAAGGCCGCTATAAAAGCGACCTTTCTAATATGGTACCGGTGGGCGGACTTGAACCGCCACGCCCGAAGGCAACGGATTTTGAAACCGATTCCCCTATAAAATCACATTGATATTTCAAGCACTTATATATAGTATAAAAATACCTATACAACTTTTTATACAACTATGGTCTTTTCTATGTATCAAAAACTCATAAAAGGTCTTGCAGTTTATAGACAAAATCACACTAAAAGCTACTATGTCCGTTTACGTGTCGATGGTCAGGAAATCAAGAGAAGCTTAAAAACTTCTGATCTTGATGAAGCTATATCAAAAGCTTGGTCGTTGAAGTTCGAGACAGAAGGAATGGTAAAAGCAGGATTGAGTATTATGCCTAATAAAAAAAATTACATTGAAACGGCTTGCAATGCCGTAATTGAACAACTTGAAAAAAGAAAACCGCAAAAACCAATTTATAAAGATTATATCTATATCTATAAGAACTTTATAATTCCACACTTTTACAAAAAAGAGATTGATGATTTAACGACTAAAAACATTCGTCTTTATTTTGAAAACAATGAGTTTTCAAAAACAAGAAAAACAATAAATAAAACTTGTTTTACTATGCTCTTTAACTATTTAGAAGAAGAAGATTTATTAAAAAAGAAAGATTTTCCTTCTCTTCCTAAACAGATTAAAACGACACAAAACAAAATCGGTCATGACATTCTTGAAGATGATTTAAACGAAATTCGTGAATATATCAATTCCGAAGATTTTTTAAATCCTGAACGCGCTAATTTTAAGACTAAGGAATATCGCTTATTATTTCCCCACTATTTTGAGTTTTTATTAAATACAGGTATAAGGACAGGGGAAGAAATAGAAAATCTAAGGTTTAGTGATTTAACAACGCATAACAAGCTTTTTTATGCAAAAGTGAGAAAAGGCAAGACGAAAGAACATGGACAACGTGATATTTTAATCAATCAAAAAGCAATGAATGCTTTGCTTTCATTCGTTGAAATAACTAAAAATCAAAAAATCACTGAAAATCAATTAAAGACCATCAAAGATGATTTCATTTTTAGACCTTCTTTTTTAACGGGTCAAAGTCAGTTCGGAAAGTTATTCTCTCGAATTGTAAAACATCTTATTGAACAAGGTAAGATAAAAAAAGAATATACGCTTTATGCCTGTCGCCACACGTATATCACAAAGGCTTTATTGCATGATGATAGAGATATGTATCTCATAGCTAAACAGGTTGGGAATAGCTTGGAGATGATTCAGAAACATTATGACCATGTGATGTTGAAAGATACTAAAAACATTGATTCTTTATCAGGTAAAAAAAGACCTGTTCGTTTTTGATTTTAACGCCTTGCAGTTCTTAAAATAAGGGTGTACCCTAAAAATTATTTTCACGTTTTTACTTGACAATGTTTTTTCGTTGCACCCCTAAAAAAAGCCTATTTTAAGGCATTTTTCATTTTTCAAATTGTATTTTTTGGTTAATTTTTCGGTGTTTTAAAAAAAAGTTTTTGAAAAAAATAATTTTAACAATATTTTTACATATTAAAAAACTTGTATTTTAAGCCATTTTTAACAATTTCATTTTTTAAAATCTGAGCGATTTTTCACAAAAAAAACTCTACTTTTTAAAATCCATTTTGAGAATGTAAAAAAAACCCTTTCGGGCTTTTTTAAATTGAAGGTCTATTTTTTCTTTTTTTCTTGTTTAACTCCTTTGGCACGTCTGGATTATTATGTATAGTTAATTCAGGGAGTTCGTAAGGGTCAGAACTTTGTTCTTTTTTTGTCCTTTTCAATTTTGTTATAAACTTTTTAAGTTTATTAACTAATTTTTTAAGTGCTGAAATCTCTTCTTGTTGCACTTTTATTTGGTTTTCTAATTTTTTAATTTGATTTGATAAAGCAAAATTATTATCTTGTTCGTCCATCAATTTATTTTCGAGCTTTACAACTTCTTCTTTGTAGTTTTTTTGTTCGTTAATTTCTGTATAAAACTCTTTAATGTCTTTATGCTTTGCTTTGCTTCCCTCTTTATAAGTGAAAGTTTTACCAAGCGTTTTATTCATAACTTCACAATAGCTCTTTTGAAATCCTTTAAGAGTTATTTTGTTGAACATGTCTCTTGCGCTTAGTCTTCCATCATCGGTTAAAGGTATTATGTGCGCGTGAATATGCGGATTCGATTCATCTAAATGCAAATCAACACTAATTACATTATTACCGAAATTCTCTTTTAAAAAAGTAACTGCTGCTTTTGTAAACTCTGTAACTTTTTTTTGATCTTCATCTTCAAAAAAGTATTCTGGTGATAATGTTAGTAATGCTTCTACGGACAAAACAGAGTTTTTTCTTGGCTTAATTCCGTTTTTTTGAAGTCTTTCTTTTACAGTTTTAACAAGATTTTTAGAGCCAAAGATATGGATGTTTTTAACATCTGGATTCGCATTTGGCGTATCTAAATATCTGTTTATGTGAGCATTCGATAGGTTTAAATGCTCAAAGGTTTTAATTTTTTCAAATCTAAGTATCGTTTTCATTTTTTATCTCTCCAATCTTTTAATGTCGTTTAAAATTTCTTTTCTTCTGTTTGTATGTTTGATCAATCTGTCTTCCAAAAAAGCTATTTGCTGATCTGAATCAAATATACTTTCAGGCCAATCGCCTAAATCCAATTTGGCTTTTTCGGATTCAATTAAAAAACAAGTTGCTTGAATGTTCTCTTCATTGCTTTTTAATTCTTTTTTTAATTTCTCTAACATGATTATTTTTACGCTCATTTTCTCTTCCTTTTTCTTTTCTCAGGTTATGCCGCTTGCGGCGTATTTTAGCCCCGCAGGGCTCACACAAACCGTAGGCTTTGTATAGTGAGTATACAAATCAAGATTTGTTTGTATGTACCTACATTTGAACATCTATTTATTATTAGTCAAATTATGCAAATAAAAAAAAGACGCTTGCGCGCCTCTTTCTTAATTGCCTTTTTATTATTTAAAAGAAAATATTATCATCAAAATCATTGGAATTATTTTCTTTTTTAACGACAAAATTATAATGTAGGTTGCTTTTTGGCTCTCTCGGCTTTGGAAAGATATATTCACAATCATTCTTTATATTTAAGCTTTTAAATATGTTTTTAATAGCTCTTATTTGGTCTTTTCTTGCTTGGTTTTTAGATATGTTTAAAAAGTTAATTGCAAAATAAAATGGTATTTTGTAGGTTCCAAAAAAAGCTATTTGCAAATGCATTTTGATTTGATTGATAGATTTGTAGCTCATAATATCTTTTATCATTACATAACCACATTTAGAAACATTCATTTCAATAACATACATCTTTTTCAATTCGAACTCTATCGCGTCTTTTGTTGCGATTATTTTTTCAAAATAGGGATGTTCAATTTCATTTGTTAATTTTGCAAAATCACTTTTTGATAGCTTTATTTTTTCAAATAAACTTCCTTTACTTCTTAAATCTTCCAATTCTATCCTAAACTTCATAATCAAAGATTTGTGCTTGTTTGTTGCGTTTATCATATTTGCATAAGCAAGCATTGATAACATTATTTTGAATTGTAGAACGTTTAAGTTTGAATATAGTTCATTTTGTTTAGCGTTTGCGTTTTTGAAACAATCTTGGTGAAGTCTTGCGAACATATTATTTTTAAGCATTTTAGTTCTCCTTTTTTATTTGCTTAATTATGTCTTACCATGCCATTTTATATTGTCAAGCCCTAACACTCCCCCCCTTATCTTGCCTTATTACTCCCCCCCTTTATAAATGCCTTATTTTACCCCCCCTATTAATAAATATAATTTAATAAAATATTTATTTAATAATAAGTGGCATTAAAAAAATACCACGCGACATGCTGTCGCAAAAAAGCCGCTCATTACATTCGCTAAAAGCGGCAAAGCCGCAATTTCTGTATTGGCGGATTTGAGCGAAGCGAAAATACGTATAAAACAACCCTTAAAGCTATTTTAATCGCCCGTATTGCCATTATTTTCGAAGATGCTATAAATTAGGCGAAACCGTGCAAGAAGCTCAAATAACGCCTTTTCTGTTATCATTTATATATGTATGATTTAACGCTTGGCTTAATTATTATGAAAATAGCATTCTTAATTAACTCTTCTTTGTTGCTTTGAGTTAATTCTGAAAAAATATTATTTCCATTTGTGTTTTTTGAATAATATATGATCCCTCCAATTACACTTGTTTCACCTGCTTTAAGTCTCACAACACTATTGAAAGTCTGTTGTTCTGTTTGTGGCTGTTTTATCTCTGTTTCGCTATTTGATACGTTTAAAAAGCCTTTTAAGTTACTTTTAAGAACGTCTATTTTTGTGTTTATCATCTTTGAACCACTGTCAAAAAAAGGAAGTATTTTGATTTCTAAACCTGTCTCTGTTGTGTTTGTTGTAAAGCTTGTTTGTGCATAATCTCCATTAGCCGTTGTTTCTGTCTTATCAATGAATGGCGTTGTTTCTGTGGTCTTAAACATCGCTTCTTTGCCACTCAATGTCTTAATGCTTGTACTTTGCAACGTTTCGCTTTCTCCATAGCTGTTAAGAACGTTCATAACTAATGACATGTTTAAATTCTCTGTTTTTAATCCGAACTTTTGATTTTGAAATGAAAACCCTTTTTCTAAAATGTCTGTTGGATTTAGATTTGCTGCGATATTTAAGCTTTCCCAATCAAAGCCATTTCCATTAGATTCTTTTAGCTGCACGTTAACTATACTTAAATCTATGTTAATTAGGCTTGTGTTGTTATTTATATCTAAAACAACATCTTCTATTTTTTTAAACGTCTTAAAATCGCTTTTAAATGAAAATAATCCTGCTGTTTCACTAACAACAAGTTCTTCAATTTCCATCTTTTCTAACTGTTCTTTTACTGCTTCTATTACGTCTTTATCTTGAACGACTTTAATTTTATATGTCGATTTTTCTTTAATATAGATAAAGCTATCTTTTGTTGTAAAAGTTAAATTGGTGTTATTTGCAATTGCATTTATTAAAGATTCAAGTTTTCCACTATATCTATTTATGATGATAGGGCTTTCTAAATCAATTGTAGAATCTACAATCACATTTAAATCATAGTATTCAAATATATCTAACAAATCTTTTATTTTAGCTTCTGTTGTAAAATTAAAAGTTATATCAATATCTTGGATTTTTTCTTTTTCGATTATGTCTACAAGCTTTATTTGAACTTCTTCATAGTCTTTCGAGTTTTCTTTTAAAGAATTTATTTCATTAAACAAAATGTCATTTGCTTTTTGTTCAAATGTATTTTCTGTTATTTGTTGTTGTGAAGCACAACCGCTTAATAATAGTAATGTTGCTAACGCTAATTTTTTCATTTTAATTCTCCTTTGATTTTAAACGCTATATATCAAATAACATTTATTAATTTTTTTTCAATATTGCTCTTGACGTTTTTTATATTCGTGTTATTTCAAATATATGTAAAAACCAAATTAAATATAAGGATTAAATATGAAATTAACTTTTTTTGTAGTTGCCGAAGCAAGGCGCTTAATATCTCGCGAAGTAAAAACAACTAATAACGCTTGGACTGAATATACTTTAAAAGCTGAATTAGAAAACGGTTCTGACGTATTTTTAAAGGTCGGAAGTAAATTATCAACGCCTGAAAATATTTCATTTTTGGAAGGTTTAAAAGGTGAAGTTTTTGAAGCTGAAGTTTATATTTCTGAGAGAGAATCTAACGGCAAACGTTACGTTAATTACTTCTTGCAAACTTTACCAAAAATAGTGGAGTAATAATTCAAATGATTATTGAGATCACGGATTTTTCATCTGCTTATAATGCTGGATTTTTAATGATTATCTTGCCTTATTTAAGTGGCGTGGTGGTCGGTCTTATTCGTTCTGCGATTAAGTCATAAAAATCAAACTTTCATTTTAAATTAAATTAAGGAGAAAAATATGGAAGAAACAATCGAAAAAGTACAACCACTTGATATTGTAGCAAACATTGATTTACAAGGTGTTTCTGCGATGCAAGACAAGATCGTTCTTGTGATGGTTGGTGTGTGTATTACTGGTCTGGTTTACCATATCTTTAAACGCTACGCGAGATAATAACGAAAGTTATTTTCTTATGGGGAAAAGGGGCTTTCGGGTTCCTTTTTTCTTTTTTATAAGGAGAAAAATATGGTTCATTTTTTAAGGATTTTTTCTTTTGTGGATATGTCTGTTGTGACTTACATGAAAGACAAAATAATAATGTTTATGGTTGGCTTAATTATCGTTAATTTAGTTTACCGAGTTTTCAAAAATGCTGTGGAGTAAAAATTATGGTTATGGATTTTTCAACTATCGAAGGAAGCTTTCAAGCGCTTTCAATAGTTCTTTACATTTTATTTGGTGCTTTAAGCGCAATAGCGTTAATAGCTGGTATGCGTACAACTTTTTAACTAAGGAATTAACATGGAGTATTTAAAATTATTGATAAGATTTTATCGAAATGATATTAAAACGACAAGGACTGTTTTATTTTACGGTCTATTCCTAATTTCACTTTTCATTTTCGCGCCACGAGCTCACGCTTATTCTGAATCTGATTATATAGTACATAGTGAAAGTCATTTTGGTCGTATAAGCATGTCTGCATCATTGAATATTTATGAAGTTGGTTCTGCATATTCTAATTTCACTTTTTTTACTAATCAACCTAATCCATCTGATTTTACTTATATTTATACTGTTAATGGTACGACATACAATCGTGGTGAATCTCTTACACCAAAAACTGGTAAGTATACTATCAAGAATTGTTTTGATCGTGGCGCTGAAATACTTCAAATACCCTCTGGCTATACCTTTGAAGGTTCTTATATTTGTGTTCCACCGGACTATGGTTTAAAGCGTGGTGAAGAGCCTGAACAACCTTCTGACGGTATTTTAAGCCCTGAAGCTTTTGATAATTTCATTTGTTCATCTTACGAATCTGAAGGTCTTGCTGATTCTGTTTTTATTGAAAAATCTAAAATAACGCCTTATCACTTTTTTTTAAAAAAATCGGAATACTTGTTAAATAATAAAGAAATAAGAATAGTTTCTTGTAGTGATGAAGCTGGGGAAGAAACTGATTGTACTTATGACCATGTTTTAAAACGTGCTCGAAAGTTAATCCCTAATTTACCTGAAGAGCGTTTTCATGGTTTATCTAATGAGTTTGGAGTTTATTTTAGCTATAACGTTTTTGCTTATTGCAAAATGATTCCGAAGGAAATCTCTGTTGAAGATATAACGGCTGATGAAGTTGATTGTCGTAAAGTTAATTATGTGGGAACTTCCGAAAGTGGTGCTTCTTTACCTCCTATGCCGTTTGAAGAAGATTTTTGCTATGTAAAAACTGATGAGAATGGAGAGCCTGAAATCTCTTTTCGTCAATGGTGTAATGGCGAAACTGGGGAAAATGGTGATTATAAATATTGGACTGATGGAAAAGCTGAGTCTTGTGATGCTCCACCTGAGATAAAAGAAGTTGTTGAAACACCTGAAAAAGTAATAACTACTGTTGAAGATAAAGTTTACGAAACGGAAGCTGATTCTGATGATGTAACAATTACAACAACCACTGAAAAAACAACTGAAGATAAAGAAACTGGTGATATTTCTACAACTCCACCAATAACTATAACAATAACTGTTCCGAAAGGTGATGTAACTGGCGGTGGCAATGGAAATAATAGCGGTGGAAGTTCTGGACCTGATTTAGGGACTGTTATTCCTGTCGGTGGTGGTGTAGAGCCATTTGATTTTTACGAACAAAGCTATAAACCAAACGCCGAAGGAGAAGATCCTCTTTATTGGATTTTCGATAAACATTTTAAGAGTTTAGAGAACTCACCAATCCAAAACTTATTTGGAAATATGAATCCTTTCGGTACTGGAGATTATGATTTTCCTGTTTTCGATATTGATTTGAATGTTAGTGAAGATCTGAACTTTGGACATTATACAATTGATCTTCAAGCTGTTCAGATTGGAGATAAGACAATAAATTTAATAGCAATTTTAAGAAGTGTTATTTTGCTTTTGGTTGCGCTGGCTTGTGTAAGGGAGATATTTTAAATGATACAAGATTTAATTGACAATATAGGACGTTTTTTTGAGCGTTTAATAGCAACGGCTGAACTTTTATTTAAAGACCTTTTCTATTATTTTTTAGATATGGGGATGGGTTTAGCAATACGAACTTTAAATACTATGGCGGAATTGATAACGTTTATTGATTTTGACAAATATTATTCACAACTACCAACGGAAGTTTATAACGCTGCTGGTGCTTTAGGGATTGGCACTGCATTAAATATGGTAATTATGACAATTATTTTTAAAATTGGATTGCGTATGACGCCATTCATCAAATTAGGGAAGTAAAGATTATGGCAATTAATTTAGTGCTTGGCGTGCCAGGTGGGGGAAAAAGTTATTATACGGTTTATAAGTATGTTTTGAGCGCATTAGCGGAAGGTCGAAAAATAGTTACTAACTTACCTTTGAACGTGCCTTATTTGACTGAGATTTTAGAGTATCCGAAAGAGCTCATTGAAATAAGAATGGGAAAGACTGGCTCACCGTATGACGCTTTTCAAACTGCTGATGATATGAAGGACGACTGGCGAAATGAAAAGAATCAAGCGCCACTTGTTATTATTGACGAAGCTCATTTTTGTTTACCAAAAGACAAAAAGAAAAAAGAAGTGTCCGAGATACGCGAATTTTTCTCGACGCATAGACAAGATGGTTATGACATTGTTTTAATAACTCAAACGGACAAAGCTTTGCCTCGTGATATTCTTGATCTAATTGAATATCGTTATAGATTACAAAAAAAGCAAATGTTTAGCATTTTTGGTTTATTTAAAAATAGATACACTTTGACTATTTACGATCAACAAAAAAACATTGTTGGTTCAAAAGTTGAAAGCTATAAAAAACACGTTTTTAAGTGTTATAACTCACACTTATTGTCCAAGGGTGAAGTTATTGAAAGCGATGCTTCAAAAGGTGTTGGATCTATTTGGTTAAAGCCGCAAATGATAATGGCTTATTGCTTCTTGGCTTTCGTGGTTTATAAATTTACTTATGGCGGATTGGATTTAAATATGAGTGAATTGCAAAACTCAAGCCATTTTAAACAACCGCAAGAAAATATTAAAACTTCTGAAATAGAAATGATTAGTTATTCTGATGAAGAAATAATTTCTACAAATACAGATAATAACGTCATTGATTCTGTTGTTTCATCTTCTGTTCAATCTGTACAAACTGTTGAAAAACAGAGTAGCAAAACTGTTATTGAGTATTTATCTCAAAGTCATCCTATGGAAAATAAAGTTTTTCAAATTAGGAGCTGGATTGGTAATACTGGATTTTTAGCGTTGTATGACAAAGATACAAAAGAGATGATTTCGAGAATTAAAACGTCTGACTTGGAAAAGATGGGTTACACTGTTGAGAAATATTCAGAATGTTCTATGAAATTGAGCTTTGAAGATATTAGCTTTTTTGTAGATTGTTCTAATTTTAAAGTTGATAAAAAAAGTGGAACAGAGAATTTTGTTTCGAAGTTTTCAGAGAGTTAAAAAATGAAAAAACGAGAGAGTTTCGAAGAAATCTTCTTCTCGTTTTTTTTCATTTTTTTAAAACTTTTGGCGCTGAGTGCATCGAAAATTTTTCGATGTTAGCGAAGTGTCTATTCTTTTTTCAGATAATAGATTAAAAGTTCTTCTTCTAACTTCTCTTTTTCTATTCCCTGATTTTCCATAATGTGCATTTTTAAAGCAGCTATATACTTTGACATGTTTTTTCTATCTTCAAACAATATTTCTAATTGTTCATCTTTTGACAGATTTTTAAAAAAAAACTCATTTCTTTCAAAGCTTAATTTCATAACATGCTCTAAAACGCAAAAAACCGCCCTTTTTAGGCGGTCTTTTTAAATAGTGGTAGCGCTGGGCGGACTCGAACCGCCAAGCCGTTAGGCGGGTGATTTTGAATCACCTGAGTTTACCGATTTCTCCACAGCGCCACTTATACAACTCTATACAACAATTTTTACAGAGTTTCAATCAACGCAAGTCGTTGATTTTTCCCGATTTTAGCTTTTATTTTTGGTAAACGCAACCGTTTTTGAATCCGTCGTGTATACCAATTTCACCACACCGGCATCTTTGGGCTATTGCCCTTTGATGGTTGGCATTATACGTAAGCTTTTGACCTGCGCAAGCAGAAATACCTTAAATAACTATCGTTTGCTGATAATTTCGCCACAAAGTGTGACAAAGCTGTACTCATAAGAAACGTACGCTCCATTTTCTACTACTCTTCCAGATGAAAGTGAGTATACGAAACTCTTTTTAAATTCTATTCACTGTAATATCAGAAACATAACCATTCCCAATGCTCGACAACGCATTATGGAGCATCTCTGCGGCATCTTCTGCTTGCATGAAGTGACTCGTGTCCATCGTATTGCCGCTTGTTTTCCAGAATTCCGTATCCATTCCACCAGGATAAACCGCGATAATTTTCATAGGTTTTCCTTTTAGCTCCAAACGAACCGACTCAATTAATCCTTTGACGGCCCATTTCACTGCACAATACGTAGACTCTTGCGCTTTAGGTTGTTGCGCGGCTGTGGACATGATCATGACCACTTTTATTGGATGATCTTTGTAACGCTTTACTAACTCTCTTAACACATGAATCGCAGAATTCAGGTTGTTATCAATCAACTTTTGAATCTCTTCCGGCTCCTGCTCTTCCAGTAAGCCAAAATAACCACTTCCTGCACTATGAATGACCATTTCAGGAGGCTGTTTCATCCCATCAAAGAGCTGTTTCACACCTTGATGTAATGAGAGGTTGCAAGCTTGATAGCCGACGTTATGAGAGAGTTGTTTTGCTAGTGCGGATAGTTTTTCTGTATTTCTTCCTATTACATACGTCTCTTTGCCTTCCGCATCATAACGCTTTGCTAGTTCCGCCCCTAAGCCGCTACTTGCACCTGTAATTACAATCATGCGCTACCTCTTTTCAATCACATACTTTTAATTCATCTATCAATTAAGGTAACAGAATCGTGGTAATTCACACCTCAAGAGCACCATTCTTTGAAGCAAGCAGCTTTCTTACTTTCGTGATGCATGAAATATCAAGCAGAACGACGGGCATTTAACCTATGCTTAAGCAAGAATAACTTTCTGAATTTTCTATCGACTTTCTAGTGAGAACTGAATAGGAGCAAAGAATGACTGGGTCAAAATGGCAGTGGTTACTGAAACAGATGACACGAAAACTGTGGGTCCGGACGTCACTCTACGCATTACTAGCTGTTGCTACCGCCTTAATGTCGATTGTTTTAAACCAGTTCATTACTCTGCCCCCTGCCATCAACGTCAGCAAGGATTTGTTGAACAACATATTAAATATCCTCGCAACCTCCATGCTTGCAGTGACTACATTCTCTCTCAATATTATGGTCTCAGCATACAGTGCCGCTAGTGCGGGGGTAACGCCACGAGCGACAAAACTGTTGATGGAAGACAGCACAACACAAAATGCCTTAGCAACCTTTCTTGGCTCTTTTCTATTTAGTTTGGTAGGAATTATCGCGCTAGGTATTGGGGCCTATCATCAACAAGCACAAATTTATCTGTTCATCGTAACTATCGCCGTAATCGTGATGATCATACTCACTCTGCTACGTTGGATTCAGCACCTTTCCGTACTAGGAAGGGTCAGTGAAACCACTTCATACGTGGAGCAAGCCTTGTTAGATGCGATAAGAAAACGGGGCAAAGAGCGTTGGCTAGGTGCTCACCCGTGGAGCCACCCAGAACATAAACCCAGAGGAAGTAAACCTATTTTGAGCCAAGAAATTGGCTACTTACAGCATGTTGATATGCATCATCTCGATAGTATTGCTGAAGCAAACCAATGCACCATCTACCTTGAGCGACAACCGGGAAGTTTTGTGTACGTAGGTCAACCATTGGCTTGGGTTTGTGGAGAATTGCCAGACGAAAGCGAAGTAACGGCAGCCTTCACGATTCGAACGGAGCGTTCATATGATCAGGACCCTCGCTTTGGTTTAGTCGTTATGGCGGAAATCGCCTCACGAGCACTATCTCCGGCTGTAAATGATAATGGCACCGCAATTGACGTTCTTGGGCGTTCTGTACGAGCACTTTCATTATGGGGAGACCTACTCAGTGAGCCTCCTACCAAAACTCGATATCCTAGACTATTTGTGCCCGCATTGAGCTGCCAGGATTTGTTTGATGATGTCTTTTTGCCGATAGCACACGATGGTGCAGCGCAACTCCAAATACAGATTCGCCTACAAAAGGCCTTGCTAGCTCTCTCTAGTATGCACCCTAAGTTATTTTTGTCACCAGCAATCAAGCTGTCAGAAAAAGCTTTAGAGCTTTCGTTAAGCCAACATTATACCGAAGATGAGAAACACCAACTCTCTCAGCTATCTAATCTGGTCACAGACCAAAGAGCCAATGGTTAAGAGAGTCGAATTCAGTTGAAACATATTGCTGCACGGCCTCGTGTATCATGACATGTGCTGATAACGTAGGGCAGAAAAGTCACTTAGTTTATACACAATTAAAGACTCTGTGCGTTAGGTCTCTTTTCTCTTGGTGAGGGAATCTATATTCTGACGCACAATTTTTAAGGTAAGTGATGGAATAATGGCAACGTCTACAACTCTTCCACCTGCTGGTCTCTTTCGTCGACTTGCAGCGTTGATTTACGACACATTGATTATTATCGCAATTGAAATGATGGCCGCTGGTATTGTTATGGCCGTTGTGTTTGCACTAAATGCAGCAGGATTGTTGAGCTATGGCGAGTACGCAGATGCCGCAGATATGCTCGGAAAGCACCCTGTATTGAGCCCTCTATTTACACTTTATCTTGCGGGTGTGTGGATATATTTCTTTGTGTTCTTCTGGACGCGAGCAGGACAAACTCTTGGGATGCGCGCTTGGAAGCTTCGAGTTCGCAATGCCAAAGACGGTGCACCAATTACGGTAACTCAAGCTCTGATTCGTATTTCGACATCTGGCTTTGGCTTGGCAAATCTGACTGTACCGATTGATCCGAAGAAACGTGGTTTCCACGACATTTGGGCCAAAACAGAGGTAGTTGTATTACCCAAGGCAAACTAACTTGTCTAGGAACACAAAAAAGGAAGGCGTAATGCCTTCCTTTTACATTTGGTTCGGTAAAACTTGGTTTATTCGATGATGCTTCAGTCATAGCTTTCTTCGTAGCAATGCAATCGCAATAGCTAAGAACACCAAACTCGGGGCCAAAGCACCAAACACTGGGGATATGCCATACACCAAGCTTAATGGGCCAAAGAACTCACTGGATATGTAAAAAGTAAACCCGGCAACCACGCCCGACAATACCCTTGCCCCCATGGTCACGCTTCTGAGTGGACCGAAAACAAAAGATAGCGCCATTAACATCATCACAGCAATTGAAAGCGGCTGAGTCAACTTACGCCAAAACGCCAACTCATAGCGAGATGCATCTTGTTCCGATGCTTTTAGGTAAGTCACATAATCATACAAACCGCTCAGCGACAGTTCTTCTGGCTTCACGGTCACCACAGCTAACTTATCTGGTGCCAAAGAGGTGTGCCACTCCATCTGTTCGATGTCTTGCTTTGAAATTACGTTTTCATTTTCCATGTCCGTAATTTGTACGTAGCGCATCAGCCAGTTGTTATCTTGTTGGTAGTCGACTTCTTCGGCGAAAATAACTTTTTGTAGATTCTTATCATCATCAAAACGCCACATATTTAAAGCATGAAGCTTGTCGTCTTCGACTTTACCTATAAAGATAAAGTCGTTTGCGTCACGAGCCCACACACCTGAGCGCACAGACACAATGCTACCACCTGATATCGCAAACGCACGTAAGTCACGGGCCATCTTCTGGGCCTCAGGAGCGCCCCATTGACCTAACGCCATAACGACAATCATGAGCGGGACGGCCGTTTTTAGTACCGATAACCCGATATCCAGCTTAGAGAAACCAGCAGCTTGCATCACCACCAGCTCAGAGCTTGAAGCCAACATACCTAAGCCGATCAGGGCACCGAGTAATGCCGCCATTGGAAAGAACATTTCGATATCACGCGGCACACTGAGTAACACAAAGTACAACGCATGAGTGAGGTCGTACACACCTCGCCCTACTTTACGTAGCTGTTCTACATATTTGATGATGCCCGATAAGCCAACAAACGTCGCTAAAACCAAGGCAGTGGTAGAGATGATGGTTCTACCGATGTAAAGGTCTAAGATTTTGAACACAGCTTACGCGAGCCTCTTCTTGCGGAATTTGTCTTTTATTCGTCTAGCAGCAACGCTGTCCATCATATTCGCCATGATAGCAACAATCAGCAACATCGCATTGATTGGCCACATACCAATAGCAGCCGGGATGTCACCATCTTCTAATGCAGATTTGGTTGCACTGATCGCCAAGAAATACGCTAGATAGATCAGAATCGCAGGCCCCATTTTGGCAAACCGTCCCTGACGCGGATTCACCGCAGACAAAGGAATAACGAGCATTGTTAAGAGTGGAATACACACAAATAACGAAATTCGCCATTGTAGCTCCGCTTGCGCCTCTGGATCTGGGTGACCTATCAAGTCAACCGTTGGGTATGCTTCCCAGTCTCGCCCTTTCTTTTTGACCTCACGTTGGCCGATAACACCTTCGTATTCATCGAATTTCGTGATCATATATTCAACGCGAGTAGGCACACCTTCATAACGCGTACCTTCTTTCATAGTGATGATCTGACGACCGTCCGAAAGCTCTTTTACTTCACCAGAAGATGAGAACATCACACTCGGTAACACTGAATCTCGAGGGCGCATCTGCGCAACAAAAACGTTGCTCAAGGTATTGTCTTTAATGTCATCGATGAACACAACCGATGAACCGTCTGGTGTACCTTGGAACTGACCTTTTTTAAGTAGGTCAACGCTGTTTTCTGACGCTACCTGCTCATAAAGCTGCTCAACGCGGTCTTGAGACCACGGCGATAGCCACAACGCATTGAAAGCCGCCACCGCTGAAGTAATCAACGCTAGGTATAAGGCCGCTTGAACCAAGAATTTATTACCAATACCTGTCGCGTTCATTACGACAATTTCGCTCTCTGCATACAGACGACCAAATGTGATCAATATGCCGATATACAGACTTAAAGGCAGCATTAACAGACCCATTGCTGGCATGTTCAAACCAACAATCGAGAAAATCAATCCAGCAGGAATATCCCCATCAGAAGCATCAGCAAGAACACTTATGAATTTCTGGCTTACAAACACCAAAAAAAGTACGAAAAAAATCGCAAATTGGCTCTTGAGTGTTTCGCGGATCAAATATCTAACAATAATCACGCTGAAATTACCTATACAAAACTTGTTTTTTTGGTCGAATCACTATAGTTTCCCGTTGAACCATTTATTTTTTTAAAAATTATAAACTAGATGTTAGTCGCTTAATCAGCTCTGCATGTAAGCCTGGAGCTAAAATTCAACAAGTAAGCGATCATTATCTAACATTTAGAGCAATTTGTCTTCAGGATGTAGGAGTACGCATGGAGTTCAGTGTAAAAAGTGGCAGTCCAGAGAAACAACGTAGCGCATGTATCGTTGTTGGTGTGTTTGAACCACGTCGCCTTTCTCCAGTAGCCGAACAACTTGATAAAATCAGTGACGGTTACATCAGTTCACTACTTCGCCGTGGTGATCTAGAGGGTAAACCTGGTCAGATGCTGCTACTGCATCAAGTACCAGGTGTTTTGTCAGAGCGCGTTTTACTTGTCGGTTGCGGCAAAGAGCGTGAACTTGGCGAGCGCCAGTACAAGGAAATCATTCAAAAGACGATCAGCACACTTAACGAGACAGGCTCAATGGAAGCGGTATGTTTCCTAACTGAACTGCATGTTAAGGGTCGTGATACATACTGGAAAGTGCGCCAGGCTGTAGAAGCGACTAAAGATGGTCTATACACATTTAATCAATTCAAGAGCGTGAAACCTGAGACTCGCCGCCCACTGCGCAAGCTTGTTTTCAACGTACCAACGCGTCGTGAATTGAACTTGGGTGAAAAAGCAATCACTCATGGTCTTGCTATCGCATCAGGTGTCAAAGCCTCAAAAGACCTTGGCAACATGCCGCCAAACGTAGCTAATCCAGCTTACCTTGCTTCTCAAGCTCGTCGTCTAGCGGACGACTACGAAACCGTAACCACCAAAATTATTGGTGAGCAAGAGATGGAAAAACTGGGTATGACCTCTTACCTAGCAGTAGGCCGTGGTTCTAAAAACGAATCTATGATGTCTATCATCGAGTACAAAGGTAACCCTGACTCAGATGCAAAACCGATTGTGCTCGTAGGTAAAGGTCTAACCTTCGACTCAGGCGGTATCTCTCTAAAGCCGGGCGAAGGTATGGATGAGATGAAGTACGACATGTGTGGTGCGGCATCGGTATTCGGTACAATGAAAGCGCTGGCGAAGCTAAACCTACCAATCAACGTTATTGGTGTTCTAGCGGGTTGTGAAAACATGCCTGGCAGCAACGCTTACCGTCCAGGTGACATCCTAACGACCATGTCTGGTCAAACTGTAGAAGTTCTGAACACGGATGCTGAAGGCCGTCTTGTTCTTTGTGACGCACTGACTTACGTAGAGCGTTTCGAACCAGACTGCGTGGTTGACGTTGCAACGCTAACTGGTGCTTGTGTTATCGCACTAGGCCACCATATCAGCGGCGTAATCTCTAACCACAACCCTCTTTCTCATGAGCTAGTAAACGCTTCTGAGCAAGCGAGTGACCGTGCATGGCGTCTACCAATGGCAGACGAGTACCACGAACAGTTGAAAAGCCCGTTTGCGGATATGGCAAACATTGGTGGTCGCCCTGGTGGCACAATTACTGCGGGTTGCTTCTTATCTAAGTTCGCGAAGAAGTACAACTGGGCACACGTCGATATCGCAGGTACCGCGTGGAAATCAGGCGCAGCGAAAGGCTCAACGGGCCGTCCTGTCTCAATGCTTGTCCAATTCCTTTTGAACCGCAGCGGCCAAGAGACAGAAGAGTAATTTCTGAACAACATCTAAAAGGGCCGCAAGGCCCTTTTTTATTATCCTAATTTTCTAAAATGAAAGTGGGACTTAAGATGGTCTTAGGAAGAGACCCAAGGCAAGTGAGAGAATGATGCAAACTGCAACCTTCTACATCATTAACGAAGAGAGCCCGCAAGCAACGGTGGCTGGCTTTGAAGAATACATCGTGTTTTTGGCTCAGCACTTTGCTCGCCAAGGCGCTAAAGTGTATTTAAACTGCCAAGACAAACCACACGCCGAGCAGCTCGCTGAAGCCTTTTGGCAAGTTGATGCAGACAAGTTCATGGCACATAACCTCGTAGGCGAGGGACCGAAATACGCCACCAACATTGAAATCGGCCATGAAGGTGTAAAACCTAATTGGAACCGTCAGCTGGTAATTAATTTGGCGGAAAATGAGACAACCTTTGCGAACAAGTTTGCTCAAGTGGTAGACTTCGTGCCCTGCGAAGAAAAAGCTAAACAACTCGCAAGAGAAAGATATAAAATTTACCGTCAAGCAGGTTACCAGCTGCAAACGATCGAAATTCAATATCCTTAACGGTCAATCCTTATAGTTAAGGCGATCTTGTTAAGATCCCTCACTTATAAAGATTGACTAAGATTCAACCATCAACGTATCCATTAAAAGAGCGCTATGGAAAAGACATACAACCCAACTTCAATCGAACAAGCTCTGTATCAGACTTGGGAAGAGAAAGGCTACTTTAAGCCACACGGTGACACTACTAAAGAATCATACAGCATCATGATCCCGCCACCGAACGTCACTGGTAGCCTACACATGGGCCACGCGTTCCAAGATACGATCATGGATACGCTTATCCGTTGTGAACGTATGAAGGGTAAAAACACCCTTTGGCAAGTAGGTACTGACCACGCTGGTATCGCAACTCAGATGGTTGTTGAGCGTAAGATCGCTGCAGAAGAAGGCAAAACAAAACACGATTACGGTCGTGAAGCTTTCATCGACAAAATCTGGGAATGGAAAGGCGAATCTGGCGGCACTATCACTAAGCAGCTTCGTCGTCTTGGCGCATCTGTAGACTGGGATCGTGAACGCTTCACGATGGACGATGGTCTATCTAACGCCGTTCAAGAAGTGTTCGTACGTCTATACGAAGACGATCTAATCTACCGCGGTAAGCGTCTAGTTAACTGGGATCCAAAGCTACACACCGCGATTTCAGATCTAGAAGTAGAGAACAAAGACACTAAAGGCAACATGTGGCACTTCCGCTACCCACTAGCAGATGGCGCAAAAACAGCGGATGGCAAAGACTACATCGTTGTTGCAACGACTCGTCCAGAGACCGTGCTAGGCGATACAGGTGTTGCAGTTAACCCAGAAGATCCACGTTACAAAGATCTTATCGGTAAAGAAATCATCCTTCCTATCGTTGATCGTCGCATCCCAATCGTGGGCGATGAGCACGCAGATATGGAAAAAGGTACTGGCTGTGTGAAAATCACACCTGCGCACGACTTCAACGACTACGAAGTAGGTAAGCGCCACCAGCTACCAATGATCAACATTCTGACTTTCGACGCGAACATCCGCGACTCAGCAGAAGTATTCAACACTAACGGCGAAGCAAGCGAAGCTTACAGCACTGAACTACCAGCTAAATACCACGGTATGGAGCGTTTTGCCGCTCGTAAAGCTATCGTTGCTGAATTCGACGAGCTAGGTCTACTTGAAGAAGTGAAAGATCACGATCTACAAGTTCCTTACGGCGACCGTGGTGGCGTGGTTATCGAACCAATGCTAACTGACCAATGGTACGTGCGTACTGCGCCTCTAGCGAAAACTGCAGTTGAAGCAGTAGAAAACGGCGACATCCAATTCGTTCCTAAGCAATACGAAAACATGTACTTCTCTTGGATGCGTGACGTTCAAGACTGGTGTATCTCTCGTCAGCTATGGTGGGGTCACCGCATCCCAGCTTGGTACGACAACCAAGGTAATGTTTACGTAGGTCGCACTGAAGAAGAAGTTCGTAAGAACAACAACCTAGAGTCAGTCATTGAACTGCACCAAGACGAAGACGTACTGGATACATGGTTCTCTTCTGCACTATGGACGTTCGGTACTCAAGGTTGGCCAGAGCAAACTGACGATCTGAAAGTATTCCACCCTTCAGACGTACTAGTAACTGGTTTCGACATTATCTTCTTCTGGGTTGCGCGCATGATCATGATGACCATGCACTTCGTGAAAGACGAAAACGGCAAACCACAAGTACCATTTAAGACAGTTTACGTTACTGGTCTAATCCGTGACGAAAACGGCGACAAGATGTCTAAGTCGAAAGGTAACGTCCTTGATCCAATCGACATGATCGATGGTATCGACCTAGAGTCTCTCGTAGAGAAGCGTTGTGGCAACATGATGCAGCCTCAACTAGCGAAGAAGATCGAGAAGAACACTCGTAAGACGTTTGAAAACGGTATCGAAGCATACGGTACAGACGCACTGCGTTTCACTCTTGCAGCAATGGCATCGACAGGTCGTGATATCAACTGGGATATGAAGCGTCTTGAGGGTTACCGTAACTTCTGTAACAAGCTATGGAACGCAAGCCGTTACGTAATGATGAACACAGAAGAGCAAGATTGTGGCTTCAACGGTGGTGAGATTGAATACTCACTAGCAGACAAGTGGATCGAGTCTCAGTTTGAACTAGCAGCGAAAGCGTTCAACAACCATATCGACAACTTCCGTCTAGATATGGCTGCGAACACGCTTTACGAATTCATCTGGAACCAATTCTGTGACTGGTACCTAGAGCTTACTAAGCCAGTTCTATGGAAAGGTACTGAAGCACAACAGCGTGGTACTCGTCGTACATTAATCACGGTTCTTGAGAAGACTCTACGTCTAGCTCACCCAGTGATTCCTTACATCACTGAAACTATCTGGCAAAGCATCAAGCCATTAGTTGAAGGTGTAGAAGGCGAGACAATCATGCTACAAACACTTCCTCAATTCGACGAAGCAAACTTCAACCAAGAAGCGCTAGATGATATCGAATGGGTGAAGGCGTTCATTACCAGCATCCGTAACCTACGTGCTGAATACGACATCAACCCTGGTAAGCCGCTTGACGTTATGCTGAAAGCAGCAAATGCAGAAGATGCCTCTCGTCTAGAAGCAAGCAAGCAAGTACTGATGTCACTAGCGAAGCTAGAAGCAGTACGCGTGCTTGAAACTGGCGAACAAACTCCTGCATGTGCGACAGCACTGGTTGGTAAGTCTGAGTTGATGATCCCAATGGCAGGTCTGATCGACAAAGATGCTGAGCTTGCTCGTCTAGATGGCGAAATCAAGAAGACTCACGGCGAAATCAAGCGTATCGAAGGCAAACTAGGTAACGAAGGCTTCGTAGCGAAAGCACCTGAAGCAGTTGTTGCTAAAGAGCGTGAGAAGCTTGAAGGCTACAAAGAGACACTAGCTAAGCTAGAAGAGCAGAAGACAACGATCGCTGCGCTTTAAGCCTCAGTGAAAGAGAAGAATTAACACTTCTCACTTTTGGTTCAAAGGTTGGTCATCATGGCCAACCTTTTTTGTATACATTTCACCAAAACCATCATCAATAGCTTCCCCCTATCACAACAATACTCATTACCCATTAGCATTAATGAGAATTATTATCGATAATGAACTCATCGAAACAAACACGATTGAGTAATTATCATGAAAAAGACACTAACTTTCGCAGCACTGCATTTTACTATCGCATTTAGTGTCGCTTACGTACTCACAGGCGACATTCTAATTGGTAGTTTAATTGCCATGATTGAGCCTTCAGTGAACACCGTAGCCTTCTACTTTCATGAAAAGGCATGGGCAAAAGTCCCAGCACTTAAAGCTCGTCAGTGGATGACCAAATTAAAAACCGCAAGCTTTGCGACCGTGCACTTCAGCGTCGCTTTTACCGTGGTTTACTTACTAACAGGTGATGCATTTGTCGGCGGCGTAATGGCGATGCTAGAGCCGAGTTTGAACACGGTGGCTTACTACTTCCACGAGAAAGTATGGATGCGTAAATCATCAGAAAAAGCTCCAGCACCGCAGTTTTGTTTACATCACCACGCTTAAACATGGAGGCTCACTACGTCTCCTAACGAGAAAAATGACATTTACCATTGACAAGGTTGCGCACCGCAATTAATTTAATTGCGGTGCGCAACTTTATTTTTAGAGGTAAGTGATAATGAACGCTCGTCAACTTCGACACTACTCCCGTCAAGCCGTCCGATTGCTTGGTATGCTTGATAAACAATGCGGCGATGTCGCTCTCACTCCAGTGCAAGCGCACGCATTGGGTGAAATCCAATTGCAGCCATTGACCATCAATCAGCTGGCACAGCAGCTTAATGTCGACAAGTCCAACGCGAGCCGAACCGTTACTGGTTTGATTAAATTAGGTTTGGTCGAGAGCATCGAAAACCCAAAAGACAAACGTAGTCAACTCGTAGCGATTACAGAGCAAGGCCAACAGGCGTTATCACAACTGGACCAACAGCAAAACCACTTCTTTGAACAACTGCTTACCCAACTCGATGACAGCGAGCAAGAGCAACTCAAACTTGGTCTAGAGACTTACCTAAAAGGGCTAACAAAAGTGTGTCAGTCTGAGGAATACGTTCTTCGGCCTCTTACTAAAGCAGACAACCCGCAAGTCGCAGATGTGATTCGTAAAGTCTCTGCAGAATACGGCTTAACCGCAGACAAAGGTTATGGTGTGGCCGATCCAACGCTTGATGATATGTATTCGGTTTACAATCAATGCGGGGCCGCCTATTGGGTCATTGAACATCGCGGAGAGATCGTTGGTGGCGGTGGCTTTGCCCCTTTAGCTGGCGAGCCAAATGTGTGTGAACTACAAAAGATGTACTTCTTACCTCAAACACGAGGACACGGTTTAGCCAAACGCATCGTCGCATTGAGCTTACAATTGGCGGAACAATTTGGGTATCAGCAGTGCTATTTAGAGACAACTGAATGTCTGAGAGAAGCGGTAAGCTTGTATGAAAAGCTAGGCTTTGAGCATCTCGATGCCCCGCTTGGACAAACAGGGCATGATGCATGTGAAGTCGTAATGCTTAAGATGCTGTAATAGATAATATTATTAGAAGTTAAAGCACAACATGGGTAACACAAAGCTCCTGGCTCAAGGCAACAGTGAAGTTTTGGTGCTGCCCATCCAACTCAACAGACAATTGGTAGAGATCACTTGGATCAGGATCAGTAAGATCGGCATACTTTGGCGCTTCGATCTGGAATAAAGCGCTCGCATGCTCCGCTCGGACATCAATAGGAATATGGTAAGTCATACCATTAAACTTAACCGATGCAGAGACCAGACCCGGCGCAAAAGTTTGATAGTACAAGTCTACTTTAAACTCGCAACCACCACCGTGGTGCCAAATCTGCTCGGTTGCCACGCGGTCTAAACGTACATTGCGAATGAACTGCAGATACGGTTCTTGCCATACCCCTAAGCGCTCATCACTTTTTTTATATTCATGATCGGACAGAGAGCACAGCTCAGGTTTATCTTCATCAAACAGAAGATCCTCTTCTTCCTCTAAGAACAAGATTTCAAAGCGGTTACGCCCCATTTGCATGAACGGACGAATGTCTTTCTTGTAGACATTTTGAGAACCGTCACAGTCGAACAATGCTACTCCGTTCAAACGCACTTCTGCATGGTAATCCACACCACCCAACACCATTTCTACCGCTGGGAATGCCATCATGGATTCGTCCACTTCAATGTCATGCATCAGGTGCCACTCTTGCTGACGAATTGCTTCTTCTGTCAGTTCAGCTGGCAATACCTGACTCAAAGGAGCAGGGAAAGTAATGTCATCCTGTGGGATAGAAAGGTCCGTCAGTGGAGAGACTTGCCATAAACCGGCGAGTGAGAGTTGCATATACACCTTGAGCTAGATCAATTTTCACGCATTATAGGGAGAAATCCCCTATAAACTCAATGTGAATTATTTATCGCCTCCACATTCGTCAGTTTTTCAAGGAATAAAAAAACCAGCGTTAAACGCTGGTTTTTCCAAAAGTAGTGAGCTTTGATTACTCGTCGTCTTCATCTTCTTCAGGGTAAAGCGCATCTTCGCCTTCGTAGTACGTACCCCAACCGTCATAGATGATGTCGTATTTTTCTGCCAAGTGAATCAATTTTTCAACTTGCGCATCAATCGCTTCTGTGTCTAGTGCGGACTCCATAGTCGCATCACAGCAAAGCAACTTGTTACCATCTTCATCTTCAGTTTCTTCTGCTTCAAGAACTTCAAAGCCCATCTTGAATGCTTCAACTACCGCTTTTTCTAGCGTGTCAAAATCTTCTGCAAACAGGTGGTGCTCAATTTCGTATAGCGAATCTGGATCGCTGCCATCTTCTAGCAATGCTGCAATGATATCGCGAGTCTCTTCCTTTTGAATCTCAATTAATTCTTCTACTGATAGATATTCATCTTCGTGAGACATGTTTTGGCTCCAGATTAGTTACTTGATGGAAACACAATACCCGATACTGAGTATGCTGATCCGGTGAAATATGGCATGGATTGCGATGAAAAGCCACAAACAAACATCATACCACTGCGATTCTTATCGGTTATTTGAATCTAAATATTAAACCGACCACACAAAGAAACAAAAAATTAACAAAGAATGGCATTTTTTAATATTCAGAACATCCTAATTGACACTTAATGTGGTTATTTTCTCTTTCTATGCGTGTTTATGATGCTTTCTTGAATACACTCACGTGTAAAACGAAGAAGCATAACGAATAAATTCACTTTAATAATGCATAATTTAGAATAAAAATGCACATTTTATGCACTGTGCGTGTATTCTTTCTCAACGGGAAAATTAGAATAAAAACGCACGCACTCTAATTTTAGTAAAATAGCATTTATATCTAATAATAAATTTCATAAGAATCAAAATAAAAATAAAAAACTCACAAAACCAGAAACACCAGAATATAAACAAAGCTTGATAACTTGCATCTTTCTAGGAAGCTTGTCATAACTAATGGCTGGAAAATTTGTAAGGATACAAAATGAGCAAGCTGTACGTTGGATCAGAAGTTGGTCAACTTCGACGAGTTCTATTAAATCGCCCTGAACGCGCCCTAACCCACTTAACTCCGTCAAACTGTCATGAGTTGCTATTTGATGACGTTCTTGCTGTAGAAGCGGCAGGTGAAGAGCACGATGCATTCGCACGTACGCTGCGCGAGCAAGACGTTGAAGTGCTTCTCCTCCACGATTTACTGGTCGAAACCCTCGCTGTTCCAGAAGCAAAACAATGGCTGCTGAACACTCAGATTTCTGACTTTCGCTACGGGCCAACATTTGCGCGAGACCTACGCCAATACTTTTCAGAAATGGATGATGAACATCTTGCCTGCATCTTTTTAGGTGGCTTAGCATACTCAGAGCTACCGATCTCCTCATCTTCTATGCTGCCAAAAATGAAGCGTCCTCTCGACTTTGTTATTGAGCCACTGCCTAATCACCTCTTTACTCGTGATACCTCATGTTGGGTTTATGGCGGCGTTTCTCTTAACCCGATGATGATGCCTGCACGCCAACGTGAAACAAACCACCTACGTGCGATTTATCGTTGGCACCCAATTTTTGCTGGCCAAGATTTTATCAAATACTTCGGTGACGATGATCTGCATTATGATAATGCTAATGTCGAAGGCGGTGATGTGTTGGTTATTGGTAAAGGTGCAGTTCTGATCGGTATGTCTGAGCGTACGACCGCGCAAGGCGTAGAGAACCTTGCAGCGAGCCTATTTAAAGCAGGCCAAGCTACCGAAGTTATTGCAATTGATCTGCCTAAACACCGTTCATGTATGCATTTAGACACTGTGATGACCCATATGGATGTAGATACTTTCTCTGTCTACCCAGAGATCATGCGCAAAGATCTCGACACATGGCGCTTAACACCAAAAGGCAACGGTGAAATGCATGTTGAAGCCTCACATAACTATCTGCACGCGATTGAGTCCGCTCTTGGCTTAGATCAGCTGAAAATCATCACCACGGGTGGTGACAGCTATGAAGCGGAACGCGAACAATGGAATGATGCCAATAACGTTCTAACTGTAAAACCGGGCGTAGTAATTGGTTACGAACGCAATGTATACACCAACGAAAAATACGATAAAGCTGGCATCAAAGTACTGACAGTACCTGGTAACGAGCTTGGTCGTGGTCGCGGTGGCGCTCGCTGTATGAGCTGTCCAATAGAACGAGACGATATATAACTTACTCGTCCCTTTACATTAGGTGAATCAAAACTAAGGTTGATGTGAATACATCAACCTTTTTTAGCTTTAATTAAAAATAATTATTCACAATAAAAGCATTTATATGTTTTAATGAGTTCTATTAATCTAATCACATGTACTAAGGGACGAGCTATGGCTTTCAATTTACGTAACCGCAACTTTTTGAAGCTATTGGACTTCTCAACCAAAGAAATCCAGTTTTTGCTCGAACTGTCTGCAGAGCTAAAAAAAGCTAAATATGCAGGAACAGAGCAGAAGAAACTTCAAGGTAAAAACATCGCACTAATCTTTGAGAAATCTTCGACTCGTACCCGATGTGCGTTTGAAGTCGCTGCCTTTGACCAAGGTGCTCAAGTCTCTTACATCGGCCCTTCTGGCTCGCAAATCGGTCATAAGGAATCGATGAAAGACACTGCTCGTGTTCTTGGTCGTATGTACGACGGGATTGAATACCGAGGCTTTGGCCAATCCATTGTTGAAGAGCTTGGTACTTATGCTGGTGTTCCAGTGTGGAATGGTTTAACGGATGAGTTCCACCCAACCCAGATCCTTGCTGACTTCCTGACCATGCAAGAGCACGGCCGTGGTAAACAGCTACATGAAATAACCTTCGCTTACCTAGGTGATGCGCGCAACAACATGGGTAACTCACTTATGGTGGGCGCAGCGAAAATGGGCATGGATATTCGCCTTGTCGCGCCAAAAGCGTTCTGGCCTGAAGAAGAGCTCGTGGCAACTAGTCAAACTATCGCGCAACAAACCGGTGCAAAAATCACGTTAACAGAAAGCGTTGAGGAAGGTGTGAAAGGTTGTGACTTCCTATACACCGACGTTTGGGTGTCTATGGGTGAGTCTGCCGAGGCATGGGATGAACGTGTAGCGTTAATGACACCTTATCAAATCAATATGGACGTGATTAAGCAAACGGGTAATCCACATGTGAAATTCATGCACTGCCTTCCAGCTTTCCACAATGATGAAACCACCGTCGGCAAAGAAGTCGCTGAAAAATACGGTATGAAAGGCCTTGAAGTAACAGAAGAGGTATTTGAATCGGAATACTCCATCGTATTCGACGAAGCTGAAAACCGTATGCATACCATCAAAGCCGTGATGGTTGCGACGCTAGGAAGCTAAACCAGTGCGCAAAAACAGCCGATAAAAACCATGATGTAATCGCTTGCGCTCACGAAAGTTAAGCGTATAATGCTCGGCAATTTGTCTGAGGATTAAGAAATGACCACGCTGATTGCTGACGTAAAAACGCGATTTGCTCTCGCTAAGCGACTACGCTTACGTGGTATTATTTTCGTTAATTCTATTGAATTTTAAAACCTCCCCATTGGGGAGGTTTTTTTATGTCCAAAATTCCTTTCGGTTATTTGGATGTAGTCATCAATGTTATAGGGAAGAAGATCATGGCGAACTCGCTTTACCAGAAGCACATCATCTCTATTCCAGAGCTTTCACGCGAAGAACTGGAACTTATCGTAGAAACAGCAGGTAGCCTTAAAAAAGCACCTCGACCAGAACTGATTAAAAACAAAGTCGTTGCAAGTTGTTTCTTTGAACCATCAACACGTACACGTTTATCGTTTGAAACAGCGATTCAGCGCATTGGTGGTGACGTGATTGGCTTTGATAATGATGGTAATACCTCTCTGGCGAAAAAAGGCGAAACACTCGCAGATTCAGTACAAGTCATCTCTTCTTACGTCGATGCCTTTGTGATGCGTCATCCACAAGAAGGCGCCGCTCGCTTGGCCTCTGAATTTTCAAATGGCGTGCCAGTGATCAACGCGGGCGACGGTGCAAACCAACACCCAACTCAAACGCTACTCGACCTATACACCATCGCGGAAACACAAGGGCGTCTAGACAACCTGAACGTCGCATTCGTAGGTGACCTAAAATATGGCCGCACAGTGCACTCACTGACTCAAGCCTTAGCAAAGTTTAACAACATCCGCTTCTTCTTTGTTGCACCAGATGCTCTGGCAATGCCAGATTACATCTGCGAAGAACTAGACGAAGCTGGCATTCAATATAGCCTACACACAGACATGGAAAGTGTGATTCCTGAACTGGATATTCTGTACATGACACGCGTACAGAAAGAACGCTTTGACGAATCGGAATACGCTCATATTAAGTCGGCTTACATCCTAACGGCGGCACTACTAGAAGGCGCGCGTGAGAACTTGAAAGTACTGCACCCACTACCACGTGTGGATGAAATCACAACTGATGTTGATAAAACGCCTCATGCTTACTTCTTCCAGCAAGCTCAAAATGGCGTGTATGCTCGCCAAGCACTGCTGGCGCTTGTTCTAAACGAAACACTGTAATCGAGGGGAAAAATCATGGCTAAAGAAACTCAATTGCAGGTAGAAGCAATCAAAAATGGTACGGTCATCGACCACATCCCTGCGCAAATCGGCATCAAAGTATTAAGACTGTTCGATATGCACAATTCATCACAACGCGTAACGATTGGACTGAACTTGCCATCATCAGCACTCGGTCATAAAGATCTACTCAAAATCGAAAATGTGTTTATCAATGAAGAGCAAGCGAGCAAGCTAGCGTTGTATGCTCCTCACGCGACCGTGAATCAAATCGAGAATTATGAAGTGGTGAAAAAGCTCGCGTTAGAGCTTCCTGAGCGCATCAATGATGTATTTGAATGCCCGAATTCAAACTGTATTTCTCATAATGAACCAGTAGAAAGCAGCTTTAGCGTGTTCGAGAAGAAACAAGAAATCCGCCTAAAGTGTAAATACTGCGAGAAAGTGTTCTCACGCGAGATCGTAACCGAGCGATAAACACGCCGCACGACTAGGCTGTGATACGTTTAAAATACCCTGCAATGTCAGGGTATTTTGCTCTTTACCTACCGAGGGTTTAGAGGCAAACTGAGAATCTTTATTCCCTACAACTGATGGAAAAATCAAATGACGAAAGTACTTCACACTGAGTCTGCACCAGCAGCAATCGGTCCTTACGTTCAAGGCGTAGATCTAGGTAACATGGTTCTTACTTCAGGCCAAATCCCAGTAAACCCAGCGACAGGTGAAGTGTCTGCTGATATCGCAGAACAAGCTCGTCAGTCTCTAGAAAACGTAAAGGCTGTAGTTGAATCTTCAGGTCTTAAAGTATCTGATATTGTAAAGCTAACGGTTTTTGTTAAAGACCTAAATGACTTTGGCACAGTGAACGAAGTTTACGGCAAGTTCTTTGATGAGCACGGCGTAGCAAACTACCCTGCACGCTCTTGTGTAGAAGTGGCTCGCCTACCAAAAGATGTTGGCATCGAGATTGAAGCAATCGCTGTTCGCAAATAATTGCACTTGCTGACTGACCCGTCCTGATATGGGTTGACACTTTTTAACTAAAACGCTCGATGTACTTCATCGGGCGTTTTGTATTTTAAAG
>NZ_JAWOWL010000050.1:0-34436 GCF_033340395.1 Vibrio sp. 1159
CGTTTCAACCACGCAATCAGCAACTTGGACAACATTAACGAGAACGTGAATGCGTCGAAGAGCCGTATCAAAGATACAGATTTCGCGAAAGAAACGACGGCAATGACCAAGTCACAAATTCTATCGCAAGCGTCAAGCTCAATCCTTGCGCAAGCGAAACAAGCGCCAAACTCAGCGCTAAGTCTGCTAGGTTAATTTCAAACCTAAGACGAGAACCTCATTGGCTCGTGGTGAGAGATGAGCGAGTAAACCCAGCTTCGGCTGGGTTTTTTTCTGTCTTTTGGGGCCCCAGGATTTCTGCGAATCACGACATTAGAGCTTCATCACATTTCAGTAAGCCAAAGAAAATAATCGCAAAAAATTGAAAATTTCTTCTAAAGGATATTCATCGGTCGCCGTTAAAGGGACTGAGAGAAATGAGATGTACCTAAGTGAGGTGAGAGACACGACGGTACATTCACTAAAGCCTTAAGGAGATCAATTATGGCGATTAACGTTAATACTAACGTTTCTGCGATGACTGCACAGCGTTACCTAAACCAGGCAGCTGACGGTCAACAAAAATCAATGGAGCGTTTGTCTTCGGGTTATAAAATCAATAGCGCGAAAGACGATGCTGCAGGTCTACAGATTTCAAACCGCTTGAATGCACAAAGCCGTGGCCTAGACATGGCAGTGAAAAACGCAAACGACGGTATTTCTATTGCACAGGTTGCTGAAGGTGCAATGAATGAATCTACCAACATCCTACAACGTATGCGTGATCTTTCGCTTCAATCTGCGAACGGTTCTAACTCAAAAGCAGAACGTGTAGCGATCCAAGAAGAAGTAACAGCGCTAAACGACGAGCTAAACCGTATTGCTGAAACTACCTCTTTCGGTGGTAACAAGCTTCTAAACGGTACTTACGGTACTCAATCTTTCCAAATCGGTGCGGACTCAGGTGAAGCAGTGATGCTTTCTATGGGTAACCTACGCTCAGACACTTCAGCAATGGGTGGTAAGAGCTACGCAGCAGAAGAGGGTAAAGACGCATCTTGGACTGTTGGTGAGAAAACAGAGTTCAAAATGAGCTACACCAACAAGCAGGGTGAAGAGAAAGAGCTATCAATCAGCGCTAAGCAAGGCGATGATATTGAGCAGCTAGCGACATACATCAACGGTCAAAACGATGATGTAAAAGCCTCTGTTGGCGAAGATGGCAAACTACAAGTATTTGCTTCTTCTCAAAAAGTTGAAGGTGATGTTGAGTTTTCTGGCAACCTAGCAGACGAGATCGGCTTTGGTGGCCCGAAAGACGTAACAGTGAAAGACATCGACGTAACCACAGTAGCTGGCTCTCAAGAAGCAGTAGCGGTTATCGACGGTGCTCTTAAGTCCGTAGACAGCCAACGAGCTTCACTCGGTGCTTTCCAAAACCGCTTCAACCACGCAATCAGCAACCTAGACAACATTAACGAGAACGTTAACGCGTCTAAAAGCCGTATTAAAGATACTGATTACGCGAAGGAAACCACTGCGATGACTAAGTCGCAAATTCTTCAGCAAGCAAGTACTTCAATCCTGGCTCAAGCGAAGCAGTCTCCATCTGCAGCGCTAAGCTTGTTGGGCTAAGTGGTAAACCCAGCCTGAGGTCAACACCTTAGTGCTGGGGCACCAAAGCGATAGATTCTATCGTTAGCCCATAAGGTGGAAGGGAGATTGTAATGGATATATCCTCCTACGCATCGAACATCCAGCCTTACGGCACGCCAAATGGCACAAAGTTTGCAAATAAAAATGGCAATGATATAGGCACGTCTAGCCCAGCAAATTCAAATGGTGAGATTTCGCCGCAAAAAGCGAAAAACACCGAATACGACTTCTCTGTTCAAGCTGCGCTCGAGATGGCTGAAAGCCGTCAAGAACTGAACAAAGAAGAACGTGAAAAATTGGTCGCGCAAATGAATGAATTTGTCACGTCCATAAACAAAGGAGTCGCATTTCGAGTGGATGAAGAATCCGGACGAGATGTGGTGACGATTTATGAAGCCAATACCGGTGACGTGATTCGTCAAATTCCTGATGAAGAAATGCTAGTGGTATTGCGTCGCCTAGCTGAGCACACAGCCAACAGCGGGTTGTTGACTGAAAAAGTGTAAGTCGTTTTTAGAGGTGATTTGATGAGTTTAGGCCCTTTGGGGATGTCTGGCGGCATGGATATTAATTCCATGGTCAGCAAAATTGTGGATGCCGAACGCGTACCAAAGCAGCAACGCATCGACAACGAACGCACGACAATTAATGCCAGTATCAGTGCTTACGGGCGACTCAGAGAATCATTGGATACGATGAAAAATCTCATGGCGAACTTTCGTCAGGAGAAAGCATTTGCCGTTCGCACCGTCGAAACGACCAATGACAATATTGTATCTGCCACGGCAACCACAGATGCTATCGCTGGCAAATATGCTATCGATGTGTTGCAGCTTGCTCAGAGCCATAAAGTCGCTTCTGACGTATTGCCAGAAGACGCAAAATTTGGCCCTGGTAAGCTGCAGATTTCGCTTGGTGATGAGCGTTTTAATATCGATGTTCGTTCCCGATCTAAGCTCATCGATGTCGTACGTGGCATCAATGGCGCTAAAGATAACCCTGGCGTTCGTGCATCTCTTATTAACGACGTCGAAGGTCCACGCCTTATCCTTGCTTCTAACCTCTCTGGTAAGGATCATCAAATCAGAGTCAGTGTGGAGGCAGAAAAAGGCAACCCTCTTAAATATTTCGAATACCAAACACTTGAAGACCGCGTCAACGCGCTTGAAGAAGCTCGTTCAGCGGCGGAAGATGTCTTAGGTCCTCTTAAATTTCCGGAACAACCAGCAGAAGAGCTGGATGCAAACGGCAATCCTCTACCTCCAGAAGAGCAAAAAGCGGCAGACGATGTACAAGATGATGCATCGCAAGCGCCAATCTCTGCGGCGGGTGCAGAAGCAGCCAAAGCTGGTCAAGAAGCCATTGATGAAGCCAACCGACGCGCGAGTTTACGCCCTGAAGACAGAATTCCAGGGTGGACAGAAACTGCGTCAGGTACTTTGTTGGACTCTTATGAAGAACCAGAGCTCGAACTCGACGAAAAGGCAATAGAGAAGGCACCAGATGTACCAGGCTGGAATAATGCCGCATCGGGCACCCTAACCGATTCTTACGTTACGACGAAAGAGGCTAAGCAGCTTCTTGAGCAAGAAAAAGCGGAAATCGAGCAAAAAATTGCGAGTGAAAAGCAAGCGTTAGACGAAAAAGTGGCACGTGGTGAACTTTCCGAAGCTCAAGCTAAGCAAATTCATCGCGCTAAACTTGATCCTCAAGAACGTGAGCGTCTGGAAAAAATTGATGAAGCAGAAGCGAAAATCGCAAAGGCACAATCTGCTTTTGAACAATACCTTGGAATGACAGAAGTACAAGCAGGGCAAGATTCAGAAGTTCTGCTTGATGGCGTGGCAAAGCTATCTAGCCACAACAATGTGATTGAAGATGCGATCGAAGGTGTTGATTTAACACTAAAAGGCAAATCAGAACCGAATAAACCGCCTGCTGAAATTGGTGTCGAGTACGACCGTCAAAGTGTACGCAACGATATCGAAAACTTTGTGGCAGCGTATAACTCGTTTTATCAAACCTCCCAAGCGTTGGCGAGTGTGGATCCGGTAACTGGTCAAAAAGGGCCGTTGTCAGGTGACAGCACCGTACGCAGTGCAGATTCACGATTAAAATCGGTCTTTTCTACTCGAATCGATAAGGCGCCTGAAAACCTAAAGTCCTTAACAGAATTTGGCATTACGACCACACGTCAAGGCACCCTAGAAATCAACTATGACATGCTAGATCGCCAGTTGAACAATAACTTCAACGAGTTAGAAAAGTTCTTCGGTGGCAACACAGGTTTTGCTAAACGAGTAGAAGATGCGATTCACGGTATCACAGGTATTACAGGCAGTATTCGTACTCGAGAAAAAAGTCTCACAGAACAAAACTACCGTTTGAGTGACGATCAAGCGGCATTAGATCGCCGCATGGAAAGCCTAGAGAAGCGTACTCATGCGAAGTTTACCGCGATGCAAGATGCGACCGGTAAAATGCAAGGCCAGTTAGGCGCTTTGATGAGTGCGTTGGGTTAATAAATGCAAAAAGAACTCATGGAAATTAGTGATATAGATCAACTAATTACGCAAGAATTAGAAAAAATTGATTTTAATGCTGAAGAAATTCTTCGCTTGGTCGATATCAGGGAACGGTTATTGCAAAACCTGTTACCAATTATTCATCAAAATCCTTTGGTTAAGCAGGATGCAGAGTGGCAAGCATTGCTAACTCGTACCAAAAGAATTGTCGAGCTGATGCAATCGGAAACGTCAAAGGTCGGAAAAGAGCTCCATAAGTTTCGTTATGGCCAGCGTTCACTTCAGCAGTACAAAAAATTTATTTAAAAGAGGATTACTATGCGCGGTTCTTTGCAAGCATACAAAAAGGTATCAGTCGACAGCCAGCTTAGCGCGGCTTCTCCGCACAAAGTCATTCAAATGCTTATGGCTGGTGCGATTGAGCGCCTTATTCAAGGTAAAGCAGCCATGCAAGCAGGCAATATTCCAGCAAAAGGTGAGCGCTTGGGTAAAGCGTTAGACATCATTATCGCGCTACGCAGCTGTCTATCTATGGATGACGGTGGTGATATTGCTTCAAACTTAGATTCACTGTATGAGTTTATGATCACGCAAATTTCTGCTGCTAACCATCAAAATGAGCCTCAGCTGATCGACGACGTTATCGACATTATCCGTGAGATCAAGTCCGCTTGGGACCAAATCCCAACAGAGTTTCATAATCTTACCGCTGCTGAAGTTGGTATTTAATAGTCAAAACAATGCGTTAAGATACTAGACGAATATATTTGTCAATTGCGCAACGAGTTGTGTAGCAAAGTTTCTATCAAGCTCACACCTCTCCATTGCTTGGTTGCCTTATTTTTATATTCAAATAAAATAGAAGCCATTAGTAGCCCTAATGGCTTTTTTGTTGCTGATTTTCCTATTTTGTCTATCGTAAATTGAGTGTGGTGGTTCTGCCTTCTTTAGCACCCAATTGCGCAAATCAAGGTTTGGCCGCAACGCACCTAAAATAAAGGCAATCATTCTTACTTATGCATGGTTTGGCAAAGCTGCTTGTAATTGATGATGACGCATCAAGTCGTTTAAATTTAAGCAATATATTGGAATTTGTTGGAGAAAATTGCGAAGCGGTCAGTTCTGATCAGCTCAGCGATGTTGATTGGTCTAGCGTATGGTCGTGCTGTATTGTTGGTAATATTCCAGCAGGTCAAGCGGCGAGTACGGTTATCTCTCATTTAAACAGCGCTTACCACATCCCTCTTCTAGTCATGGGCCGTTTTCCTTTGCCTGTTGATGATCTTCCAAATTTTGTTGGTGAACTAGAGCTGCCGCTTAATTACCCACAGCTTAGTGAAGCGTTACGCCACTGCAAAGATTTTCTGGGGCGAAAAGGAGTGAATGTTGTTGCTAGTGCACGCAAAAACACGCTTTTTCGCAGCTTAGTTGGTCAAAGTAGAGGTATTCAAGAAGTTCGACATCTGATTGAGCAAGTATCAAACACGGAAGCAAACGTGTTGATCTTAGGTGAGTCCTGTACGGGTAAAGAAGTTGTTGCGCGTAACATCCACTATCATTCTTCATACCGCGATGGCGCATTTGTACCTATTAACTGTGGTGCAATACCACCTGAGCTCCTAGAAAGCGAATTATTTGGTCATGAAAAAGGCGCGTTTACTGGTGCGTTAACTGCCCGTAAAGGTCGATTTGAGCTCGCAGACGGTGGCACGATCTTTCTTGATGAGATTGGCGATATGCCAATGTCGATGCAAGTAAAGTTGCTTCGTGTATTGCAAGAACGCTGCTTTGAACGTGTAGGTGGCAATAGTACCATCAAGGTAAATGTTCGAGTTGTGGCGGCGACACACCGTAATCTAGAAAATATGATTGAAGAAGGCACGTTCCGAGAAGACTTGTTCTATCGTCTGAACGTGTTTCCAATTGAGATGCCAGCGCTGAAAGAGCGCAAACAAGATATACCATTGCTGCTACAAGAACTGATGACACGTTTAGAGGCGGAAGGCGGACAACCTATCTGCTTTACACCTCGTGCAATCAACTCACTTATGGAGCATAACTGGCCGGGCAACGTACGCGAGTTGGCTAATCTTGTTGAGCGAATGATTATTCTGTATCCAAATAGCTTGGTGGATGTAAACCATCTACCAACCAAATATCGCTACAGTGACATCCCAGAGTTCCAACCAGAGAGCAATCCATTTGTTTCGGTGGAAGAGCAAGAGCGTGATGTATTCCAAGATATCTTCTCTGAAGATTTTAGCTTTGAAGATCAAGACGACCTTAATCACAGCATGAACGCCCCGCAAGCGCTGCCACCGGAAGGGGTTAATTTGAAAGAGCTGCTGGCTGATTTAGAAGTTAATATGATCAGCCAAGCATTAGAAGCGCAGGGTGGTGTTGTAGCAAGAGCGGCCGACATGCTGGGTATGCGACGTACTACGCTGGTGGAAAAAATGCGTAAGTACAACTTACAGCGCTAGGTAAAGTGAAGTTTTAAGACGATATCTGAATAATCACTTGGGCTGGTTAACATCGTTTTTCTGGCATCCAAAACCGTTATCTCTGAGTGTCAACTTATTGTCGATAGCTTAACGTCCTGATAAATATAGAAAATAGCTTGGTACGCTAATTGCTTACCAAGCTATTTTAGTTTTAGCGGCGATATTTCGACAGGCAGTAATGGATAACAACACCAATCAATCCCATTTAGATTCCGTAGAGAATCAGGTTGAGCGCTACAAACAGGTGCTCGATGTGATGCCTGCTGGAGTGATTTTGCTCGATACGTACGGAGTAGTCCGTGAAGCAAATCCAGAAGCGCACCGAATTCTTGAGATTCCACTGGTTAACGAAAAATGGTTCAACGTTATCCAGGCGGTGTTTGACCCACGTGAAGATGATGGCCACGAAGTTTCATTACGTAATGGCCGTAAAGTTCGACTCGCCATCTCGGCGTCCACAACAGGTCAATTGATCCTGATTACCGATTTAACCGAAACCCGTTTACTTCAAGCTCGTGTCAGTGATTTACAGCGCTTATCGTCGTTAGGACGTATGGTTGCGTCGCTTGCTCACCAAGTAAGAACGCCGCTGTCGAGCGCTATGTTATATGCATCCAATTTGGGAGCGCCAAATCTCCCTCCAGCGACAAAAGATCGCTTCCAAACCAAATTAATGGATCGTCTGCACGATTTGGAAAAGCAGGTTAATGATATGCTGCTTTTTGCTAAAGGTGGTGATAATAAAGTCATTAAGCCATTCACGATTGCCCAGTTGGTAGCGGAATACCAGCCGATGGTCGAAACCGCGCTAAAAAACAACAGTATTGATTACTGCCTAGAAGTGGAAGAAGAACAAACTGAGCTACTAGGCAATGCGAACGCCATTGCATCCGCATTGAGTAATCTGGTCATGAATGCGATTCAAATGTCTGGTAAAGAATCGCAAGTCGATATTTTTTTCCGCCCGGTAAATGGTGAGTTACGCATTTCTGTGCAAGACAGCGGACCGGGAGTGCCCGAAGAACTGCAAGCCAAAATCATGGAGCCATTTTTTACCACACGTTCTCAAGGAACTGGATTAGGGTTGGCAGTTGTTCAAATGGTTTGCCGTGCCCATGACGGTCGATTGGAACTTATTTCAGAGCAGGGTGATGGAGCCTGCTTCACCATGTGCATTCCGCTAGAGCGAGTGCAAACAGAAGCGCAATAAGCGGCGTTTGGTAATAACAATTTCTGGAGAATCATAATGGCGCAAAGCAAAGTGCTGATCGTAGAAGACGATGAAGGTCTTCGTGAAGCCCTAGTCGATACTCTGGCTCTGGCAGGGTATGAGTGGTTGGAAGCGGACTGTGCTGAAGATGCACTGTTAAAGCTGAAATCGAATACGGTTGATATCGTCGTTTCTGATGTGCAAATGGCGGGTATGGGTGGCTTAGCTCTGCTCAAAAGCATCAAGCAGAATTGGCCTAACTTACCAGTATTGCTAATGACGGCGTACGCCAACATTGAAGATGCCGTGTCTGCAATGAAAGATGGCGCGATTGACTACATGGCGAAACCATTTGCACCAGAAGTATTGCTGAACATGGTCAGTCGATATGCACCGATCAAAAGCGATGACAATGGTGACGCGGTCGTGGCAGATGAAAAAAGTCTGCGTCTACTTGCGTTGGCCGATAAAGTGGCACGTACAGATGCGAATGTTATGGTGCTAGGTCCTAGTGGCTCAGGTAAAGAAGTGATGTCGCGCTATATTCACAACGCGTCAAATCGTAAAAATGGTCCTTTTGTCGCAATTAACTGTGCCGCGATTCCTGACAATATGCTCGAAGCAACACTGTTTGGCTATGAAAAGGGCGCATTTACTGGTGCTGTTCAGGCATGCCCAGGAAAGTTTGAACAAGCACAAGGTGGCACAATCTTACTTGATGAAATCAGTGAGATGGACTTGAACCTGCAAGCGAAGTTGTTGCGTGTTTTGCAAGAGCGAGAAGTAGAGCGCCTAGGTAGTCGCAAAAGCATCAAGTTAGATGTTCGTGTGTTAGCGACGAGTAACCGTGATCTTAAGCAATACGTGTCAGAAGGAAACTTCAGAGAGGACTTATATTACCGCCTGAATGTATTCCCAATTGCGTGGCCTGCACTTAAAGAACGTAAAGGCGATATTGCACCGCTTGCCAAGCATCTTGCTGAGCGTCATTGCAGCAAAATGGGCATGCCAGTGCCTCAATTCTCGACCGTTGCGTTAGAAAAACTATTGCAATACCCTTGGCCGGGTAATGTTCGTGAATTGGATAACGTGGTTCAACGAGCGCTGATATTAAGTGAAAATGGCGACATCGATGCTGAGCACATTTTGCTTGAGGGCATAGATTGGCAAGATGCCAATAGCTTACAACACGTGGTGCAAAATGCAGATATGGTCGTGCCCAATGTTAAGCCAGTTGCGCAAGCTGAGAATGTCAGCCGCCCCGTAACTGGTGGAGAAGGCTTAGGCAGCGAGCTGCGCGATCAAGAATACGCCATTATTTTAGAGACTTTGGTTGAGTGTAATGGTCGACGCAAAGAAATGGCGGAGAAACTGGGTATAAGTCCTCGAACCTTGCGCTATAAGCTTGCCAAAATGCGTGATGCTGGTATAGATATCCCGAATTAACACAGACAACGGCCATAAGACAAAAAGTGTAAGTAAATTGATTGCTAATGTCTTATGGCACGTTAATTGCTGTGTCAATAATCAGTTTTGTTAATAGTCAATCTTTTGGCTTAGAGGTGCTAATGAAAATTGATGGTATTCAGGCAGAAATGCGCGCCATGATGGTAGAAGCAACCAATACGGCTCCTACTGCAAGTGGGGCGAAAGTTGGAGCGGATTTTAACGATCTCCTAACTAAAGCCATCAATAACGTGAACACACTTCAAAAAGCATCTGGTGATTTACAAACCCGTTTTGATCGTGGTGATGCCGATGTATCCCTTTCTGACGTTATGATCGCTCGTAACAAGTCTAGTGTCGCTTTTGATGCGACGGTTCAAATTCGCAATAAACTCGTTGAGGCATATAAAGACCTCATGAACATGCCAGTGTAATTTAGGTAATAAGTGTGGCAGACAAGTCTACAGATTTAACCGTCACTGAAGGCGGCTCAGATGGTGCACTGGTAGCAAGTTCCGATGTGGATGTGGAGAGTCAAAATCCAGATCTAGAGGAGCGCAGTGCGTCAAAATTCGATATGGCAGTGGGCGACCTCGATTTACTTCGTCAGGTTGTGCTTGTGCTGTCGATATCCATCTGTGTTGCATTGATCGTGATGCTGTTCTTTTGGGTCAAAGAACCGGAGATGCGCCCACTTGGTGCGTATGAGACCGAAGAATTGATCCCCGTTCTGGATTATCTGGACCAGCAGAAAATCAATTATAAGCTTGATGGCAATACTGTTTCTGTTGAATCGAGTGAGTACAACTCGATCAAACTTGGCATGGTTCGTTCCGGCGTTAACCAAGCTACAGAAGCAGGCGATGATATTTTGCTGCAAGACATGGGTTTTGGTGTTTCACAACGTCTCGAGCAAGAGCGTCTCAAACTCAGTCGAGAGCGCCAATTGGCTCAAGCAATTGAAGAAATGAAGCAAGTTCGCAAAGCACGAGTGTTATTGGCACTGCCAAAGCACAGCGTATTTGTGCGTCATAACCAAGAAGCGTCTGCGTCGGTATTTTTGACATTGTCGACAGGCACGAACCTTAAGCAGCAAGAAGTGGATTCTATTGTCGACATGGTAGCGAGTGCCGTGCCGGGAATGAAAACTTCTCGAATTACCGTCACAGATCAGCATGGCCGCTTACTCAGCTCAGGCTCCCAAGATCCTGCTTCTGCGGCGCGACGCAAAGAACAAGAATTAGAACGCAACCAAGAACAAGCGCTGCGCGAAAAAATTGATTCCGTACTATTACCCATTTTAGGTTATGGCAACTATACGGCGCAGGTTGATATCCAAATGGATTTCAGTGCGGTTGAACAAACTCGCAAACGCTTTGATCCAAACACCCCTGCGACCCGCAGTGAGTACGCACTCGAAGATTACAATAACGGTAACATGGTAGCGGGTATTCCGGGTGCGTTGAGTAATCAGCCTCCAGCGGATGCCTCTATTCCGCAAGATGTGGCTCAAATGAAAGATGGTTCTGTCATGGGGCAGGGTTCAGTTCGTAAAGAGTCCACGCGTAACTTTGAGCTAGATACCACCATCAGCCACGAGCGAAAGCAGACCGGGACGGTGGCTCGTCAGACCGTTTCTGTTGCGATTAAAGACCGTCGTCAAGTTAACCCTGATACGGGTGAAGTGACTTATACCCCAATGTCCGAATCTGAAATCAATGCCATTCGCCAAGTATTAATTGGTACCGTTGGCTTTGATCAAGGCCGTGGCGATTTGCTGAATGTATTGAGTGTAAAGTTTGCTGAGCCAGAGGCTGAGCAGCTAGAAGAACCACCAATTTGGGAGCACCCTAACTTCAGTGATTGGGTTCGTTGGTTCGCAAGTGCATTAGTGATTATTGTGGTTGTGTTGGTTCTGGTTCGCCCAGCAATGAAGAAATTGCTTAACCCTACCAGCGATGATGAAGACGAAATGTACGGACCAGACGGCTTGCCGATTGGTGCGGATGGTGAAACTAGCTTGATTGGCAGTGACATCGAAAGCAGCGAACTGTTCGAGTTTGGCTCAAGTATTGATTTGCCAAACCTTCATAAAGATGAAGATGTATTGAAAGCGGTTCGCGCTCTGGTTGCTAATGAACCTGAACTGGCTGCTCAAGTAGTGAAAAACTGGATGAATGACAATGGCTAACGATATCGTACCTCAAGATGATAACGCTGCGGGAATGCCAGTAGAGCTGGATGTTTCAACCATTACTGGCGAAGAAAAAGCGGCAATTTTGCTACTGAGTCTTAATGAACAAGATGCAGCTGGCATTATCCGTCATCTAGAACCAAAACAGGTTCAGCGTGTTGGTAGTGCGATGGCTCGCGCGAAGGATCTCAGCCAAGACAAGGTATCTGCTGTTCATCGTGCGTTTTTGGAGGATATCCAGAAATACACCAACATTGGTATGGGCAGCGAAGACTTTATGCGTAATGCACTGGTTGCCGCTCTTGGTGAAGACAAAGCCAACAACTTAGTTGACCAGATTCTACTTGGTACGGGCTCAAAGGGTTTGGATTCTTTGAAATGGATGGACCCACGCCAAGTGGCGAGCATTATTGTCAATGAACACCCACAGATTCAAACTATCGTACTGTCTTATTTAGAAGCAGACCAATCTGCAGAGATTTTGTCTCAGTTCCCTGAGCGCGTGCGTTTGGATCTGATGATGCGTATTGCCAACCTTGAAGAAGTTCAGCCATCAGCATTGGCAGAGCTGAACGAAATCATGGAGAAACAGTTCGCGGGTCAAGCGGGTGCACAAGCAGCCAAAATTGGCGGCCTGAAAGCAGCAGCGGAGATCATGAACTACCTAGACAACAACGTCGAAGGTTTGTTAATGGAACAAATTCGCGATCAGGACGAAGACATGGCGACGCAAATCCAAGACCTAATGTTTGTCTTCGAAAACTTAGTCGAGGTGGACGACCAAGGTATTCAGAAGTTGCTGCGTGACGTACCACAAGACGTGTTGCAAAAAGCACTCAAAGGTGCAGATGACTCGTTACGTGAGAAAGTCTTCAAGAACATGTCTAAACGTGCTGCTGATATGATGCGTGATGATATAGAAGCGATGCCGCCAGTACGAGTGGCAGATGTAGAAGCCGCTCAGAAAGAAATCTTAGCAATTGCCCGTCGAATGGCGGATGCTGGTGAGCTCATGTTGTCTGGCGGCGCTGACGAATTCTTATAATTTCTATTGCTTCGCAATTATCCTATTGCGGAGCACCCTCACTTCTTAATCGAACACACAATAGGTAACCCATGGCTGGCGATAGAAAACGTGGATTTATCCGTCCTGATGAAGATGATTCGATGATCGAACCTCAACGTTGGGGGCTGCCTGATTATGGCGAGCCTAAAGCCAAACAAGCAAAACAAACCGCGTTCAACTATGACCCGGGATGGGTGCCGAATTTTGATGAGCCTGAAGAAGAGCAGCCACTTGCGCTAACCGAAGAACAAATTGAACTGATTAAGCAAGGTGCTTATCAAGAAGGCTTACATCAAGGTCAGGAAGCTGGCTTTAAGCAAGGTTACGACAAAGGTAAAGAAGAAGGGTTGCAAGCCGGCCATGCTGAAGGTCTCGAGCTCGGAAAAGCTGAAGGGGTAACTGCAGGGCAAGAATACATTCAGCAGCAAGTTGAAACCTTCATGAACTTGGCCAATCAGTTTGCTCAACCTTTGGAGTTGATGAATGCTCAGGTTGAAAAGCAGCTGGTGGATATGGTGCTCTGTTTAGTTAAAGAAGTGGTGCACGTTGAAGTACAAACCAACCCTCAAATTATTTTAGATACAGTGAAGCAGTCGGTTGAAGCGCTACCAATATCAGGCCACCCTATTACCTTGCACCTGAATCCAGAAGATGTCGCGATTATTCGTTCAGCTTATGGTGAAGAAGACCTTAATTGTCGCAACTGGACGTTAGTTGCTGAGCCATCGCTCAATCGAGGTGACGTCCAGATTGAAGCAGGTGAATCAAGCATTAATTATCGCATGGAAGAACGCGTCAAAAGCGTATTGCACAGCTTTTGTGGCGCAAACCGTCATCAAGAGGGTGAGTAATCCATGCAAGCACTCGCTGACCGCTTAAAAAGCTACAAAGTTGAAGGCCTTACGACGCGCCCTGTCGCCTCTGGCAAACTGGTGCGTGTGGTTGGGTTAACGTTGGAAGCAACCGGCTGTCGCGCACCAATTGGCAGTTTATGCTTAGTGGAAACCATGTCAGGTCAGATGGAAGCCGAGGTTGTCGGCTTTTCAGGTGACAACCTATTTTTAATGCCAAGCGAACAAATTACGGGCATTTTACCTGGCGCGAGAGTCACCCCTTTAACCAGTGACGCTGGTTTGCCTGTCGGCATGGAGCTACTTGGGCGCGTGATAGACGGGGTTGGGAATCCACTTGATGGACTTGGCCCTTTGTATACCGATCACCGTGCCTCTTTTAATGCCGAACCAATCAACCCATTGGCTCGAAAGCCAATTTCTGAACCGCTCGATGTTGGCCTAAAAGCTATCAATGGTTTGTTGACGGTCGGTAAAGGTCAGCGTATCGGTCTGTTTGCAGGTTCTGGTGTGGGTAAATCGGTCACGCTTGGCATGATGACGCGAGGCACCACCGCACAGGTTGTGGTCGTCGGCCTGATAGGTGAGCGTGGACGTGAAGTTAAAGAGTTCATCGAAGAGATCTTGGGTGAGGACGGTCGTCGCCGCTCAGTGGTGGTCGCGGCGCCTGCCGATGCTTCACCTCTAATGCGCTTAAAGGGGTGCCAAACGGCATTAACGATTGCTGAATACTTCAGGGACCAAGGGTTAGATGTTCTGCTATTGATGGACTCGTTGACTCGTTTTGCACAAGCACAGCGTGAAATCGCACTTTCTGTTGGTGAGCCGCCAGCGACGAAAGGTTACCCGCCTTCTGTATTTGCCAAGCTGCCAGCGCTGGTCGAGCGAGCGGGTAATGGAAGTGCCGAACAAGGCTCGATTACGGCGTTCTTTACCGTGTTGACCGAAGGGGATGATTTGCAAGATCCGATAGCGGATGCATCGCGAGCCATTCTTGATGGCCATATTGTACTTTCTCGTGAAATGGCGGATGCAGGCCATTATCCGGCGATTGATGTCGAGAAGTCGGTGAGCCGTGTTATGCCGCAAATCACGACTGAAGAGCACGTTTTGATGTCAAAAGCGGTGCGACAGGTCTTGTCTATTTGTCGCAAGAATCAAGATTTGGTCTCGATTGGAGCGTACAAACCGGGTACCGATCCTGCTATTGATGGCGCATTTACTTTGAAACCGAAGTTAGATGAATACTTGCAGCAGAGCATGAAAGAATCGGTGCCATACGATATGTGCGTCAATATGCTTAGAAACATTTTGGGTGGGTGATAGCGCATGAATAATGCGATGGAGTTTCTACTTGAGCAAACTAAGGATCGTGAAGACCAAGCTGTGCTTGCACTGAACAAAGCGCGTTCTGAACTCGAAGATTATTACCGTCAGGTTGAACAAATTGAAAAGTATCGGCTTGATTATTGCCAGCAACTCGTCGACCGTGGTCAGGCGGGCCTAACGGCAAGTCAATATGGACACTTAAATCGATTCCTTACCCAGCTAGATGAAACTTTATCTAAGCAAAAGCAAGCAGAAAGTCATTTCAAAGAGCAGGTTGAAAACTGTAAAGAATATTGGTTAACCGTGCGTAAAGAACGCAAATCCTATGAGTGGATGATAGACAAACGCGAAAAAGAGAAACAACTTGCTGAAGCTAAGCGCGAACAAAAGCAAATGGACGAGTTTTCCACCTTACTTTACAGTCGAAAACCACATCGTTTCTAAACGTTATCGGTTCGATATTGCATTACGGTGTTGCAGCTGACTACATCTCTACCGATTCAAGTAAGGTAACTTTGATTGAGTCTTGTTCAATTAACTCAAACACCTTCGGTCGAATCTCGCGAACCCACCACTCGTTGTATGTTTTTTCGTAGAGAGCCTGGCGTGCTTGTTCATTGTCGAACTCTCTAAGCCAAACAAAATAGTCATGTCCATCATCACCAGTGTGGACGTAAGTATTCAGTACACGCATGCCTTGTGAACGTTGATAGGGCAACAGTTCTTCCTTCATCCAACTTAGCCACTGTTCTGTTTTGCCTGCTCTGATTCTATATTGGCGTAATTCTGTGATCTTCAAAGTGATTCCTTAATTGTTAAGTCAAATGTCTGTTTACGCTTATCGTTTTTCAAAGTCAATCAAGTAGCTGTACATCATGTTAGGAACCAGGTTCTCGGATAGTACTGTTGATGTTTGTTCCATAAACATGCCATCTATTAGCTTACCGAGAATTGGCTCAATATTGTGGTGTGATTTTTGCATTTTAGCTGTCAGTGTCGGGTCTTTTTGACCTTTGTTTGCCGCCAGTATTGCTGTCTGTCAGCGATACGCTCAGAGCCACGAGAACGAGAGTTTCTAAATGAGTGTGAATTTGTCCCATGTATCTGCGACTACCAAGACGCCAGTTTCTGATGTGTCCGCTAAAGCGTCCGCAGAGAGCACTGAAAGCAAGGGATTTTTAGAAACGTTAACCGATGCGTTTGCTGGTAAACAAAAGCCCGAAAAAGTAGCAACAGAATCGACAGTGGTTGAAGAAAAAGAAAGAGCGGATGTAGGCAGTACTTCTTCTGCTAACGTCTCGGACGAATTGTTGGCGCAAGAAAGCCAAGAATCCGTCAGTGACGGGACCCATGATTTTGATGAAATATTAGCAAACAAACCGAATGCAACCTTAAGTGAAGAAGTAAGTTTACAAAAGGCGAGTAACAGCACACCTTTGGAGCATGATGTTGAAGCTATTGAAAAAGTGAAATCAACATCAATTGATACGAGTAACCCATCAAATACAATGGACGTAAAAAGCACGATGGGCGAAGGACAACAGCTTCTTGGTCGAATTGAACAAGCGAATCAAACCCTGAATGCGAGTAATGCATCCATCGATAGTGGCAAAGTTTTGCCTCAGAGCGCGAATTTAGTGCATTCGTTCCACGAGCAAGCAACCGTTTCGACACACCTTGATGAGCTGGCTTTGAATGAAACGCCATCAGTTCATTCGCTTGAACAAGCACAGATGATCCCAGGACAAGACTTAGAGCCAATTTTAGATAAGAATGGTCAACCTATCGATGTCGACAAACTTTCGCCTGAGTTTGCTGCTTGGCAAGAGCTAGCGAAACAAGCCAGCCATCCGACGGCTAAGAGCGCAGTCAGTGGTGAAGTAGCTAATGATCTGTCGCCGTTGTTAACAGACGTTGATGGTTCCAACATCGACGCGCTTCCACGAGTCTCCTTGGATGAACTTGAAGTTATAGATACTAAGTTGGCGCAAGGAAAACCACTGACTCAGCAAGAAGCTCAGATCATTGAAGGGTTGAAACAAGGAACGATCACGGCGGATATTCCTGAGCAAGACCTTGCCCAATTTGTTGCGCTCCCTAATGACATTAAACAGATTCTAGCAGAGCAACAAGTACAACATAACTTAACTCGCCAGGCTGGACCTATGGCAGTGTCTCAGCAAATCCAGCATACAGCGGCTCAAGTACCCCAGCCACAAGCTGCTCATAGTGGAGATAAAGTCGCATTATCTTCAACGCCCGATACGTTGATAGCCGCGCAAGTGCCGACGTCGCTTCAAGGTGTGAAAGACGGAGAGATTAGCCAGAAAGTGATGAACGCAGCATTGTCGACTGGTGCGCTAAAGGCGACTGCGGATAAACAAGATAAGCCGGACCTCCAACACGGTTTCGCTGGACAGCTTCAGGCTATGGCAGGTCAGCAAGGAATTAATGTACAGCAACAAGCGCGTATTGATGCTGCACAACAAGCTCAGCTTCCGTTGCAACTAACTAAAGAGCTAGCCAACGAGCAAGTTGCGGAAAAAGTGCAAATGATGATGTCGAAGAATCTGAAAAATCTCGATATTCGTCTTGATCCACCAGAGTTAGGTCGTATGCAAATTCGTATGACCATGAATAATGACGTTGCCAATGTACATTTTACAGTGAACAACCCGCAAGCTCGTGACATTATTGAACAGACGCTCCCTCGTTTGAGAGAAATGTTAGCGCAACAAGGTATGCAGCTGGCTGATTCTTCCGTCCAGCAACAAAACAGCGGGCAACAGCAAGGTAGATATACTGCTGAACAACATGGTCAAAGCGCGCAAAGTGGCGGTTTTTCTGGACAGTCCGAAGAGGGTTTTGAATCTGATGTCAATCTGGATTTGAATGTCGCTTCAAAGCGTGATGGAATTAGTTTTTACGCATAAAAGGCCGTTTAACGGCAATGGAATATGGTTACCAAGCAACTCACTAAAACGTCTTGGTAACTCAAAAAAAACAATAAGAGACAAGAATGGCAGAAGAACAGTTACAAGGGGCCGATGCGCCGAAAGGAAAAAGCAAGTTACTTATCATCATCATCGCTGTTGTAGTATTACTACTTGGTGGCGGGGCAGCGGCATTTTTTCTAATGGGCTCTGATGAACCTGATCAGGCTGAATCGTCTCAACAGGCTCAAGTGAAGGCATCGGATGCTGCGCCCATCGCGTATGTGAATCTTCCTCAGGCATTTGTATTTAACGTTACTGGGGATAGCCGCGATAGGCTGGTTCAAATTAAAGCGCAGTTAATGGTTCGCGGTGCAGAAAATGAAGAGTTGGCGCGGTATCATTCGCCACTGATTGAAAGCTCTATGCTATCAACGTTTGCTTCCGCGACGGTTGATCAATTGCGCTCTCCTACAGGACGAGTGGAATTGCGCGATCGTGCTTCCGAAGATATCAAAGCAGCGCTGAATGCTGCGGTTGGTAAGCCAGTGATTGAAAAAGTACTGTTTACAGATTTTGTTATTCAATAGGTAAAACGTGACCGATCTATTAAGCCAAGACGAAATTGATGCGCTATTGCATGGGGTTGACGATGTTGATGACGTCGATGAACCGATAGAAAACGACACTGAGGGTGCCGTCAATTTTGATTTCTCGTCGCAAGACAGAATCGTACGTGGTCGAATGCCGACGCTCGAACTTATCAACGAGCGCTTTGCACGGCACATGCGTATTAGTCTGTTTAATATGCTGCGTAAAACGGCAGAGGTGTCGATCAATGGCGTGCAGATGATGAAGTTTGGTGAATACCAGAACACATTGTACGTGCCAACCAGTTTGAACATGGTGCGTTTTCGTCCGTTAAAAGGCACTGCGTTGATCACCATGGAGGCTCGTTTAGTCTTTATTCTGGTAGAAAACTTCTTTGGCGGTGATGGTCGATTTCACGCCAAAATCGAAGGCCGCGAATTTACCCCAACGGAACGCCGCATCATTCAGTTGTTACTGAAAATTGTATTTGAAGATTATAAAGAAGCGTGGTCGCCAGTGATGGGGGTAGAGTTCGAATATCTCGACTCTGAAGTAAACCCAAGCATGGCAAACATTGTCAGCCCGACAGAAGTGATTGTCGTGAGTTCATTCCATATAGAAGTTGACGGCGGTGGCGGCGATTTTCATGTCGTTATGCCTTACTCCATGGTTGAGCCTATCCGTGAACTATTGGATGCAGGTGTTCAGTCCGACAAGATGGAAACGGACGTTCGCTGGAGCTCAGCACTACGTGAAGAGATCATGGATTGTCCGGTTAACTTCCGCGTGAACTTGATCGAAAAAGACATTTCTTTGCGTGATCTCATGGAGCTGCAACCGGGCGATATCATCCCGATTGAAATGCCAGAACATGCGACGATGTTTGTAGAAGACCTACCGACCTATCGCGTAAAAATGGGTCGTTCGGAAGACAAATTAGCGGTGCAAATTTCTGAGGAAATTGAGCGCCCACATGTCGTCAAAACAGATTTAGCTTTCTTAGGTAAAGACATCATGTCCGAGCTTGAGAGTGAAGACGATATAGACCATTAAGATACCTTATTAAACAGACATGCTATGGCATGAGTTAGGCGTAACACAGGATAGAAAAATGGAACCAAGTGACGATCAAAAGCTAGCAGACGAATGGGCAGCCGCTCTTGGCGAAGACCCGTCTGCCCCTTCTGTAGACGTAGATGAAGTATTGGCTGCGCCACTGGAAGAGCTAAAAGACACTTCAAGCCCAATTAGCGAAGATGAGCGTCGTAAACTCGACACTATTATGGATATCCCGGTGACGATTTCGATGGAAGTCGGTCGTTCTCAAATTAGCATTCGGAACCTGTTGCAGCTTAACCAAGGTTCGGTTGTTGAGTTGGATCGTCTAGCCGGTGAGTCGCTCGACGTATTGGTTAACGGTACTTTGATTGCTCACGGCGAAGTCGTGGTCGTCAACGATAAGTTTGGTATCCGTTTGACGGATGTGATCAGCCAAACTGAACGAATTAAGAAGCTGCGTTAAGATGAGTCGTTCAATCAAAATGCGATTGAAGCAAATCACTGGAGCACTGAGCTTAATGCTAAGTGCTCCTTATGCATTTGCTGCCGCACCAAATAATCTGGATCTTGCGACGACACTTGGCTCGCTTGTGCTTGTAATCGGCGTGATTCTTTTGCTGGCTTGGTTGCTGAAACGTATGCAAGTGCCAGCGATGGGACAGCAAAAGGGCTTGCGTATAGTGAGTCAGTTGCCAGTGGGTACAAAAGAAAGAATCGCAGTAGTTCAAGTGGGTGAAGAACAGTTTTTGGTTGGGATTACTAGCCAATCGATCCAAACTTTAGCCAAGTTAGATAAGCCACTGAAAGAGGAAGAGTTGGCGACCAATGCTTTTGCGACTCAATTTAGCCAGCTGATCAAAAAACATGACAAAGGGTAATCCAATTCGTTTGCTCCTGAGTACGTTGTTACTTTTTGTCGGCGTGCTGTTTTCTTCATTTACCTTTGCTGAAGCAGAGGAGTCAGCGCTGCCAGATAACTTAGCCGATGGAAGTAGTGTTACAGTTCAGGCTATGCAAAGTGATACTGGTGCTAGCCGTGCTATGTCCGTTTCTAGTGGCGGTGGTATTCCAGCATTCACCATGACCACGAACCCTGATGGCAGTGAAGACTACTCGGTTACACTACAAATTTTAGCGTTAATGACCATGCTTGGCTTCTTGCCTGCCATGGTGATTCTGATGACCTCGTTCACTCGAATTGTAGTGGTGATGTCGATATTGCGTCAGGCAATGGGTTTGCAACAAACGCCTTCTAATCAGGTCATTATTGGTATTGCGCTGTTTTTGACCTTTTTTGTTATGTCTCCTGTCCTGAACGAAATCAACGACAAAGCTGTTCAGCCTTATTTGAACGAGCAAGTTACGGCGCGAGAAGCGTTTGATGCTGCACAAGCGCCAATGAAAGCATTTATGCTTAAACAGACCCGAATCAAAGATTTGGAGACGTTTGTAACCATGTCAGGAGAGCAAGTCGAGAATCCAGAAGATGTGTCGATGGCGGTGTTGATTCCGGCTTTTATCACCTCAGAGCTAAAAACTGCATTCCAAATTGGCTTTATGCTCTTCTTGCCGTTTTTGATTATTGACCTTGTAGTCGCTTCGGTATTGATGGCAATGGGTATGATGATGTTGTCACCTATGATTGTTTCGTTGCCGTTCAAGTTGATGTTGTTCGTATTGGTCGATGGTTGGAACTTGATACTCTCGACACTCGCGGGCAGCTTTGCCCTTTAGATAAGCGCAGATAGAGGATAAGACATGACACCAGAAATGTTTGTCGAGCTTTTCCGTGAAGCACTTTGGATGGTGCTTATCATGGTCTGCGCTATTATCATCCCAAGCTTGCTTATCGGCCTTGTAGTCGCGATTTTTCAAGCTGCGACATCCATCAACGAACAAACATTGAGCTTCTTACCGCGTTTGATTGTCACGCTTTTGGCCCTGATGCTGTTTGGGCATTGGATGACGCAAATGTTGATGGAATATTTCTATGGCTTGATTGAACGCTTACCTCAGGTGCTTTATTAGAGGCGCCTATGGAGTACCCCACTAGCGTTGTCTTAGATTGGATCGCAAACTACTTCTGGCCCTATGTTCGTATCTCATCCATGTTGATGGTGATGACAGTAACCGGGGCCCGATTTGTTTCGCCAAGAATCCGCCTTTACCTCGGTTTAGCCATCACTTTCGCTGTCATGCCAGCCATCCCCGCTGTACCTCAAGACATTGAGCTACTCTCGTTTCGTGGCTTCATGACCATTGCCGAGCAAATGATCATCGGCATAGCGATGGGTATGGTTACTCAATTTATGATTCAAACCTTTGTCCTACTTGGTCAAATATTGGGTATGCAATCAAGTTTGGGCTTTGCTTCTATGGTTGATCCCGCAAATGGTCAGAACACGCCATTGCTTGGCCAGTTATTCATGTTCTTAACGACAATGTTTTTCCTTGCCACCGATGGACACTTAAAAATGCTGCAATTGGTGGTGTTCAGTTTTAAAACTTTGCCGATTGGCTCCGGCTCGCTCAACGCGGTTGATTTCCGTGAAATGGCAGGCTGGCTTGGTATTATGTTCCAAACGGCACTGAGTATGTCTCTATCTGGCATTATTGCGCTACTGACCATTAACTTGTCGTTTGGTGTAATGACCCGTGCCGCACCACAGCTGAATATCTTCTCGCTTGGTTTTGCTTTTGCTTTGATGGTGGGTCTATTACTTTGTTGGTACATACTGGCTGGTCTATACAGTCATTATGAAATGTTCTGGACAGTGGGTGAGGCGCAGATTTGTCGGCTTATTCGCTTGGAGTGCTAAGATTTGGCAGAATCAGACGGTCAGGAACGCACCGAAGAAGCCACGCCCCGACGGTTACAACAAGCCAGAGAAAAGGGGCAGGTCGCTCGATCTAAAGAGCTTGCATCAGCATCTGTGCTGATCGTTGGCGCCATTTCATTGATGTGGTTTGGCGAGGCGTTAGCACGTTCATTGTTTTCCATCATGAGCCGTTTATTTGATCTTCAACGAGAAGAGATTTTCGATACTGCAAAACTGTTTGATATCGCTTTGGGCGCGATGAGTGATTTGTTGTTCCCACTATTTTTGGTGTTAGCGACATTGTTTACCGCCGCCATGATTGGAGCAGCAGGTGTGGGAGGAATCAGTTTTTCTGCCCAAGCGGCCATGCCCAAGCTGTCGAAAATGAATCCGCTTAGCGGCTTAAAGCGAATGGTTGGAATGCAAAGCTGGGTAGAGTTGATCAAATCAATCCTTAAAGTGGTTCTGGTCACTGGTGTCGCCATCTATTTGATCCAAGCATCACAGGCCGATCTGATTCAATTGAGCATGGATGTGTATCCGCAAAACATCTTCCATGCTTTAGATATTTTGCTGAACTTTATTTTGCTGATCAGTTGCTCGCTATTGATTGTGGTTGCCATCGATATTCCATTTCAAATTTGGCAGCACGCCGATCAGTTAAAAATGACCAAGCAAGAAGTCAAAGACGAATACAAAGAGACTGAAGGTAAGCCGGAAGTGAAAGGCCGTATTCGTATGTTGCAAAGGGAAGCGGCTCAACGTCGAATGATGGCGGACGTTCCTCAAGCTGATGTTATTGTTACTAACCCAGAGCACTTCTCGGTAGCGCTTCGTTATAAACAGAAGACAGACCGTGCGCCAGTCGTGATCGCTAAAGGTACTGACCACATGGCGATGAAGATTCGAGAAGTCGCCCGCGAACATGACATTACGATTGTGCCCGCACCACCTTTGGCTCGTGCGTTGTACCACACGACAGAGCTCGAGCAAGAGATCCCCGATGGGTTATTTACTGCCGTCGCTCAGGTTTTGGCATTTGTATTCCAATTGAAGCAATACCGAAAACGAGGTGGACAGCGCCCGAAAATTCAAGATTATGATTTGCCAATCCCGCCCGAGCACCGTCATTGATACGAAAAGCGGTAAAGCCTTAAAAAAGCTCGTTTGATCAAAAGCTAAGCTCTATTTGAGTGTTTAGTCATTATTTTGGCGCTAATTATGGTACATAGATTGCTTAAAACGCTTTAATTATCAACCCTACCTAAACTTTTAGGCTAAAGCGGTCGCGTATTAATAGTAAGAGCTTACGTGACGCTTCAATCGATTGAGATCTCTCGCAGTATGAAGTTAAGCCTGCCGTTTGCAGATAAATTGCCACGAATCCCTCAACGTGAAATGCCAGCTATTGGTGCTCCGGTGATGGTTTTGGCCACCCTAGCGATGGTGGTACTGCCGATTCCAGCATTTTTGCTGGATATGTTCTTCACCTTTAACATCGCGCTGTCGATGGTGGTGTTGTTAGTGACCGTTTACACACGTCGCCCTTTGGACTTCGCTGCTTTTCCAACGGTATTGCTGATCGCCACGTTGCTCCGCTTGGCTTTGAACGTTGCCTCGACTCGTGTCGTCTTACTGCATGGTCATGAAGGCGGTAATGCGGCAGGTAACGTAATTGAGGCGTTCGGTAACGTCGTTATTGGTGGTAACTACGCGGTCGGCCTAGTGGTTTTCCTCATCTTAATGATCATCAACTTTATGGTGGTGACCAAAGGTGCGGGTCGTATCTCTGAGGTAAGTGCTCGCTTTACGCTTGATGCGTTGCCGGGTAAGCAAATGGCGATTGATGCCGACTTGAATGCCGGATTGATAGACCAAGAGCAGGCAAGAGTTCGTCGTTTTGAAGTGACCAAAGAAGCGGATTTCTATGGCTCGATGGATGGTGCCTCGAAGTTCGTAAAAGGTGACGCGATTGCCGGTATTTTGATTCTGTTTATCAACATCGTCGGCGGTCTGTCGATCGGTATGGCGCAGTATGGATTGGGTTTCGGTGAAGCGATTGAAATCTATACCTTACTGACAATCGGTGATGGTTTGGTCGCACAAATCCCATCGCTATTGCTGTCGATTGCAGCGGCAATGATGGTGACGCGCCAAAACACCGATGAAGACATGGGGGAACAACTGGTCTTCCAGATGTTCGACAACCCAAAAGCGCTGATGATTACTGCGGCTATTCTTGGTGTGATGGGCATCGTACCGGGCATGCCACACTTTGCGTTTTTGAGCCTGGCAGTCGCGGCCGGTGCAGCGGCATATTTCATCGACAAACGGCAGAAGCAGAAAGCGAAAGAGCCCGCTTTACCAGCAACAGCAGACGAAGGTACAGAACCTTCCTCACAGCGCGAACTGTCTTGGGATGACGTCCAGCCAGTCGATATTATTGGCTTGGAAGTCGGTTATCGCTTAATCCCTTTGGTGGACAGAGACCAAGGTGGGGAACTGCTAGAGCGCGTAAAAGGCGTGCGTAAAAAGTTATCGCAAGATTTTGGGTTCCTAATTCCTGCGGTTCATATTCGTGACAATCTTGAGCTGACCCCAAACATTTACCGAATTACATTGATGGGGGTTGCGGTGGGCGAAGCAGAGATTCGTCCGGATCAAGAGCTAGCGATTAACCCAGGTCAGGTGTATGGCATGATTGATGGTGAGCCAACCATTGACCCTGCTTTTGGACTGGAAGCCGTATGGATCCGAGAAGATCAGCGTGAGCACGCGCAGGCTCTGGGTTATACGGTTGTTGATTCATCAACGGTATTAGCGACGCACCTAAGCCAGCTATTGACCAACAACGCATCACAGCTAATTGGTCATGAAGAAGTAGAGAATTTATTAGAAATGTTGGGACGCAGCGCGCCTAAGTTAGTCGAGAACTTTGTTCCTGACCAATTACCATTAGGTGTGGTGGTGAAAGTCCTACAAAACTTGTTAAACGAGGCCATTCCAATTTGCGATATTCGCACGATTGTTCAAACTTTGGCTGAGTACTCAAGTAAGAGTCAAGAAGCTGACATATTGACGGCAGCAGTTCGAATTAGTCTTAAACGTCTAATTGTTCAAGAAGTCAATGGTATAGAGCCTGAGTTACCAGTGATTACTTTGATACCTGAACTGGAACAAATATTGCATCAAACTATGCAAGCATCAGGAGGCGAATCCGCGGGGATTGAACCGGGACTCGCTGAGCGATTGCAGTCTTCACTAAGCCAAGCGACACAGGAACAAGAACTGAAAGGCGAACCTGCCGTTCTGCTTACTTCTGGTGTATTACGCTCGACGTTGGCGAAATTTGTGAAGAACACAATACCTAATCTCCGGGTACTGTCTTACCAAGAAATCCCGGATGAAAAACAGATCAGAATTGTGCAAGCCGTGGGTAACTGATCTCACGCATCATTAATGGATTCATAGTTTGAAAATAAAGCGATTTTTTGCCAAAGACATGAGAACGGCGCTGCTCCAAGTGAAAGAGGAGTTAGGCGCGGAAGCGGTGATCATGTCAAACAAGAAAGTGGCTGGTGGAGTAGCGATTGTTGCGGCGATAGATAGTGAATCTAATCCGCCTCAAGCAAGCGCAGCGTCACAGCAAAATCGCGGTGCTTCTCAATCGAATCGCTATAACGAACATCGTCAAATGTCATCGTCTTCTGCTGATCGTTACCAAGATCGTCATTTAGATGAAGATAAAATTAGCCTGAACAGTAATAACAGTAACAATGAAAAAACAGGCTCAATGACACAGCGATTCGCTAATATGCTTAAGCAATATAGCGGTGGTGCAGCAGATGCTGACGACCACGTAGCGGAAAATGAAGATTCGCTCTCTGCTTTGCTGCAACGCCAAAATAAGCATCGCGACGGCTACAACCAAGAAAAGCCAGCGCCATATCAACCAGATTCACCTTTGGCGAAGCTAATCGCACAGGACAATCGATTTGAACGTCCGACGCCCAAGCTGGACCCGACGCGCTATGACCGACGTCGCCCAAGTGATGAGCGTGACGAATCGGCCGATGAGCTAGAAAGCATGCGCGAAGAGATGACGTCAATTCGTCGTCTGTTGGAGCACCAAGTTTCTGGCCTGATGTGGCAAGAAGTAGAACGCCGTGAGCCGCTAAGAGCTATGCTGATTAAGCGCTTAGAGCGAATGGGCGTTTCTCCGGAGTTAGCAGACCAGATGGCCTGTTATATCCCGGAAGATACAAAGCCAGCGCGAGCGTGGAAAGCGTTATTGTCGCTGGTGGCGGATCAAATCAATATTCCTAAACAGGACATTTTAAAACGTGGTGGCGTAGTCGCATTGTTGGGTCCGACGGGGGTTGGGAAAACAACAACCGTAGCGAAACTCGCAGCACGCGCAGCCATGGAATACGGTGCCGACAATGTGGCCCTTGTGACAACAGATACATATCGCATAGGTGCACATGAGCAACTCTCAATTTACGGAAGAATCATGGGTTGTCCCGTAAGAGTTGCTAAAGATTCTAACGAGTTAGCCGATGTTATATATCAGCTAAGAAACAGAAGACTGATTTTGGTCGATACGGCAGGGATGGGGCAACGAGATGTGAGGCTTTCCGAGCAGCTCGACACTCTAATGCAAGAGAGCGGAGAAGTGATCCACAGCTACCTTGTTTTGCCGGCTACCGCACAACGTCGTGTTCTACAAGAAACGCTGGATCACTTCCGACGTATACCACTTTCGGGTTGTATTATGACGAAGCTTGATGAGTCATTAAGCCTAGGCGAATTCATCAGTGTAGTGATTCAAAACGCAATGCCAGTAGCTTACATCGCTAATGGTCAGCGCGTACCAGAAGACATTGTGATAGCGCAACCAAAATATATGCTTGCGAAAGCAAATGAACTGTTAGAGAAGTCGACAGAGAACGAACCTCACTTTTGGAACAGTGACAGTGAAGGACTCTAAGGCGGCGGACTACTATGACTGAGAATATGATACACGATCAAGCAAGCGGCCTCCGTCGCTTAACACAACCATCGTTGACCAAAGTGATTGCTGTTACTGGCGGCAAAGGTGGTGTGGGGAAATCAAATGTAACACTGGGTCTGGCGATTTGTATGGCTCGCCAAGGCAAGAAGGTGATGGTTCTCGACGCTGATTTAGGTCTGGCCAATGTGGACGTGATGCTCGGAATTCGTGCAAAACGTAATCTAGGACATGTCTTAGCGGGTGAATGTGAGCTAAAAGATGCGATTGTCGAAGGGCCTTATGGTATAAAGATAATTCCTGCAACTTCTGGCACACAGAGCATGACAGAGCTTTCTCACGCTCAGCATGCCGGACTCATCCGAGCATTTGGTAGTCTTGAAGACGAAATGGATGTCCTGCTGATTGATACCGCTGCTGGTATCTCTGACATGGTAATCAGTTTTTCGCGAGCAGCTCAAGATGTGGTTGTAGTTGTGTGTGATGAACCGACGTCAATCACAGATGCCTATGCATTAATCAAGCTGTTGAGTAAAGAACACCAAGTTCAACGCTTTAAAGTTGTAGCAAATATGGTCAGAAGCTACCGTGAAGGGCGAGAATTGTTTGCAAAGTTGACACTAGTCACAGAGCGATTCTTGAATGTTAGCCTTGAACTCGTAGCATGTATTCCATTAGATGATAAAGTACGACAGGCTGTAAAAAGACAAAAAATTGTCGTTGATGCGTTCCCACGCTCGCCTGCCGCTTTAGCTATCAGCTCACTAGCAAACAAAGCGTTGACGTGGCCACTACCGAAAACACCAAGTGGACACTTGGAATTTTTTGTGGAAAGGTTGCTAAATCGTACCGAATTCGCAGAGGACCCTTTTGGTGAATAAAGCGATAACCTATGACCAACATGGCAAATTTAATAGCCAGCAGGCGTTCATTGAACGTTATTCAGTGTTGGTTAAGCGCATTGCTCACCACCTACTAGGCCGTTTACCGCCGAGTGTTCAGGTAGAGGATTTAATTCAGGCCGGCATGATCGGTCTTATCGAAGCTCAGCAGAATTATGATGGTTCTAAAGGTGCGAGCTTTGAAACTTATGCAGGTATCCGTATTCGTGGCGCAATGTTAGATGACATGCGTAAAGGCGATTGGGTACCGCGTTCTGTTCATAAAAATAATCGAGAGATTAACCAAGCGATTGCGGAGCTGGAAGGCGAATTAAATCGAGATCCTACTGATTCTGAAGTAGCCACGCATCTCGGTATGACACTGGATCAATATCATAGTGCTCTTACCGATATCAACTGCTCAAAATTAGTCGGTATTGAAGATTTAGGCGTTTCTGATGATGTGATTTCACCGGCGGATGAAACCGATGACAGCAACCCATTCAAAGGGGTAGTTGATGAATCATTTCGAAAAGCACTGGTTGAATCAATAAAACAGCTTCCAGAGCGTGAAGCTTTGGTTCTTTCGCTTTATTATGATGAAGAACTCAATTTGAAAGAAATTGGCGATGTGTTAGGCGTAAGCGAATCTCGCGTAAGTCAAATACTGAGTCAAGCGATGCAACGTTTACGTACCAAGCTCAGTGCGTGGACACAAAATGACTAAAAACACTGATTTTACGATTCAGTGGAGGCAATTTTGAATAAAAACATGAAGATCCTTATTGTTGATGATTTCTCAACAATGCGCCGTATTGTTAAAAACCTGCTTCGTGACTTGGGTTTCAATAACACTCAAGAAGCGGACGATGGTTTAACCGCATTACCAATGCTGAAAAAAGGTGACTTCGATTTTGTTGTAACTGACTGGAACATGCCAGGTATGCAAGGCATCGATTTGCTTAAACACATCCGCGCGGATGCAGAACTTAAGCATCTGCCAGTTCTAATGATCACGGCTGAAGCGAAGCGTGAGCAGATCATTGAAGCTGCTCAAGCAGGTGTAAACGGCTACATTGTTAAGCCATTTACTGCTGCAACATTAAAAGAAAAATTAGATAAAATTTTCGAGCGTTTATAACTCTCTCTTTCTCTTTGTTATTCGAGTCATTCATACCAATTATTAAATACCTATTAAATGACTCGTTTAGCGTTTTCAAAGTGATAAGAAGAACTAAACGTAAAAGGGTCTATTCAGAATGATCTCACTAGAGCAGGCGAAGTCACTCGTTCAAATGCTAGAAAACGGGGAACAAGACCAAGCCAATATGCTTGTTGCCTCGATCTACGAAGGTGCCGATAACCCAATGCTGCAAGAAATTGGAGCGTTAACTCGAGACCTTCATGAATCACTCAAGCAGTTCAGTCTCGATCAGCGCATGACCGAAATTGCGAAAGACGAAATCCCTAACGCTAGGGATCGTCTCAATTATGTGATCGAGAAGACAGAGCTTGCAGCCAACAAAACAATGGATGCGGTCGACTGCTGCCTTCCTATCGCTGATAACCTGCATGATTGCCTTCTAAAAGTTCGTCCTCAATGGAATGAACTCATGCACGGGCGCATAGAATTAAGCGAATTTAAAGCACTGTGTCACCGAATCGACGGGCTATTAGTGCAAGTCGAAGGTGACAGCACTGAATTGCGCGGCCAATTGACCGAAATTCTCATGGCGCAAGACTTCCAAGACCTAACTGGCCAAATCATTCGCCGCGTAATTACGTTGGTTAATGAAGTTGAAGGCCGCTTAGTGGAAATCCTAACCGTATTCTCTGGAAATAAACTTGAAGAACATATTCAAGTTTTGTCAGAACCGGCAGATAAAAAGAATACACAAACAAGCGAAGCCGAAGGCCCGATTCTTCATCCAGAACTGAGAGAAGATGCGGTTTCATCGCAGGACGAAGTCGATGACTTGTTGTCCAGTCTTGGATTTTAAAGGTAACGTATGAGCTACGATTTAGACGAAGATATTCTTCAGGACTTTCTCATTGAGGCTGGGGAAATTCTCGAGCTGCTTTCTGAGCAGTTGGTTGAATTGGAAAATAACCCAGAAGACAAAGACTTACTTAATGCTATTTTCCGCGGGTTTCATACCGTAAAAGGCGGTGCCGGCTTCCTTTCATTGGCAGAGCTAGTCGATACTTGTCATGGTGCGGAGAACGTGTTCGACGTTTTACGAAACGGTCAACGCACGGTAACGCAAAACTTAATGGATACGATGCTAAAAGCCTTGGATACGGTTAATACCCAGTTCCAGGCTGTTCAAGATCGTGAGCCGTTAGAAGCTGCGGACCCTGAGCTTCTTGAAGAACTTCATCGTCTATGCAAACCTGAGTCAGAAGATGAAGTAGCGGCAACCGTAGTTGAAGAACCAGTGGCTACTCCAGAGCCTATTATTCCCGAGCCTATCATCGAAGAACCTGCTGCACCGTCAGCACCATCAAGTGTCGGCTCTGTTGATGAAATTACCCAAGACGAATTCGAAAAGCTACTTGATGAGCTTCATGGTAAAGGTTCAGCGCCAGGCGCCTCAATGTCTGCGACATCTACAACGCCATCTGAACCGCCTCAATCGAGTGCGCCATCAGTTGAAAGTGGTGATATCACTGATGATGAGTTTGAACGTTTACTCGATGAACTGCACGGTGTAGGAAAAAGCCCTTCTACGGCAGAGGCTGCTGCATCTGCATCCGTACCAGTAGAGCCACCTAAAGCGGCAGAGCCTTCCGCTCCAGTGTCATCTTCATCAAATCAAGACAGTGACTTAATGACGGACGAAGAGTTCGAAAAGTTACTCGATGAGCTACATGGTTCAGGTAAAGGTCCAACGCTAGAAGAATTGGATATGGCAACGAAGCCTGCTTCAGCAAACGTAGAGCAAAGCCCTGCGAAACCTGAGCCTGTTGCTAAGCCAGCACCCGTTCAAACAGCGCCAGCACCAAAGCCAGAATCTAAACCAGTCGCCGTAAAAGAAGAAGCTAAAGCACCAGCGGTTAAAAAACCTCAGGCTGAAGCAACCGTTCGTGTTGATACCTCGACGCTTGATACCATCATGAACATGGTGGGTGAGCTCGTATTGGTTCGAAACCGCCTATTAAGCCTTGGTTTGAATAGCGACAACGAAGAGATGTCCAAAGCGGTCGCTAACCTTGATGTGGTAACTGCGGATCTACAAGGCGCGGTAATGAAAACGCGTATGCAGCCAATTAAGAAAGTGTTTGGCCGTTTCCCGCGCGTTGTCCGTGACTTGGCTCGTAACCTAAATAAAGACATCGTGCTAGAAATGCGCGGTGAAGAAACCGATCTCGATAAGAACCTTGTAGAAGCATTGGCCGATCCGTTGATTCACTTGGTACGTAACTCGGTTGATCACGGTATTGAAATGCCAGACGCACGCGCGAAGGCCGGCAAATCACGCACAGGTAAAGTGATTTTGTCAGCATCGCAAGAAGGGGACCATATTGAACTATCCATCGTAGATGATGGTGGCGGTATGGACCCGAACAAACTGCGTGGCATCGCGGTGAAGCGTGGCATGATGGATGAAGATGCGGCGGCACGTTTAACAGATAAAGAGTGCTTCAACCTTATCTTCGCACCTGGTTTCTCAAGTAAAGATAAAATTTCTGACATCTCTGGTCGTGGTGTGGGTATGGACGTGGTTAAGACGGCGATCAATACCTTAAACGGTTCAATCGATATCGATTCTGAGCTAGGCAAGGGCACTAAGATTACGATCAAAGTACCACTAACGTTAGCGATTTTACCGACTCTGATGGTTGGTGTTGGCGGTCATCCGTTTGCTCTACCACTGGCTTCGGTGAGTGAAATTTTCCACTTAGATCTTAGCCGTACAAACGTGGTAGATGGTCAGCTGACGATCATTGTACGTGAGAAATCTATCCCGCTATTTTACTTACAAAACTGGTTAGCATCCAAATCGCAAAACGTCCAAGAGCGTACTGGTCACGGTCACGTGGTGATTGTACAGATTGGTAACCAACGCGTTGGTTTTGTTGTGGATACGCTTATTGGTCAAGAAGAAGTGGTTATTAAGCCACTCGATAATCTATTACAGGGCACTCCAGGTATGGCTGGTGCGACAATTACTAGCGATGGCCATATTGCATTAATTCTAGATGTGCCTGATTTACTTAAGCGATATGCTGCGGCTTCACGCCTTTAAGCAAAGCTGACGTTATTAAAAGGAATAAGATGGCGATTAAAGTACTAGTCGTTGATGATTCGAGTTTTTTCCGACGTCGCGTGAGCGAAATCATCAACTCAGAATCGCGCCTAGAAGTGATTGACGTTGCGGTAAATGGTAGAGAGGCGGTTGAGAAAGCCAAATCTCTCAAACCTGACGTCATCACGATGGATATTGAAATGCCAGTGATGGATGGCATTACAGCTGTACGTGAAATAATGGCCGCTGCTCCAACGCCAATTCTAATGTTTTCGTCCCTGACCCACGACGGGGCGAAAGCTACGCTTGATGCGCTAGATGCGGGCGCATTGGACTTCTTACCGAAAAAGTTTGAGGACATTGCGCGTAACCGTGAAGAAGCGGTGTCATTACTTCAACAGCGTGTGATTCAGATTGCCTCGAAGCGCGCTTTCATGCGTCGACCTATCGCTCGCCCAACAGCGAGTACCAGCACGACTACTCGACCATTAGGTTCAAGAACGGCTTCACCTGTGACTCCAACACCAACTCGACCTGCTGCGACAAAGTACCGTGCTTCTGGTAAGAAGTATCAACTGACGGCAATTGGCACATCAACAGGTGGCCCCGTTGCTCTACAAAAAATTCTGACGCGTTTGCCGATGAACTATCCGCATCCGATTGTATTGATTCAACACATGCCAGCAACGTTTACTGCTGCGTTTGCCAGTCGTTTGAACACCTTGTGTAAGATTCAAGTGAAAGAAGCACAAGATGGCGATGTGTTACAGCCCGGTGTGGCATACCTTGCACCAGGTGGGAAACAAATGATGGTGGATGGACGAGCGGGCGCTGCTCGTCTTCGCATTATTGATGGCGGCGACCGCATGAACTACAAACCATGTGTGGATGTGACTTTTGGTTCTGCCGCAAAAGTATATGGCGACAAAGTGCTCTCTTTAGTGTTGACAGGCATGGGTGCAGACGGTCGTGAGGGCGCTCGCATGTTGAAGTCTTCAGGCTCAACTATTTGGGCACAAGATGAAGAAAGTTGTGTTGTTTATGGCATGCCCCAAGCGGTTGCTAAAGCAGGCATTTCTTCAGAAGATTTACCGCTTGACCGCATTGCTGAACGCATGTTGGTGGAAGTTGGCCTAGCTTAGGATTCATCATGATTGTTTGGAGTGTAGCAAACCAGAAAGGAGGCGTGGGTAAAACCACCTCAACAGTGACATTGGCGGGCTTATTGAGCCAGAAAGGCCATCGAGTATTGATGGTTGATACTGATCCTCACGCCTCACTGACTACTTATCTCGGTTATGATCCTGATGCAGTAACTTCGAGCCTATTTGATTTATTCCAGTTGAAGACGTTTTCTCGTGAGACGGTTAAACCGTTGATTTTAGAAACAGAGCTGGAAGGAATGGATATCATTCCCGCGCATATGTCCCTTGCCACGCTTGATCGCGTAATGGGTAATCGCAGTGGTATGGGATTAATATTAAAACGGGCGCTGCAAACTGTCTCACAAGACTATGACTATGTGTTGATTGATTGTCCGCCAATCCTTGGCGTGATGATGGTGAACGCGTTGGCAGCCAGTGACCGAATTTTGATTCCTGTTCAAACAGAGTTTTTGGCGATGAAAGGTCTAGAGCGCATGATGCGTACGCTAACCATTATGCAAAAATCTCGCCCGGGCGGTTTCAAAGTGACTATCGTCCCAACCATGTACGATAAGCGCACGAAAGCGTCATTGCAGACATTGATGCAACTGAAAAAAGATTACCCAAATCAAGTGTGGACCTCAGCGGTGCCTATTGATACTAAGTTCCGCGATGCCAGTTTAAAGCACTTGCCAGCTTCGCATTTTGCATCTGGTAGCCGTGGTGTGTTTGCCTATAAACAGCTACTGATTTACCTGGAGAGGTTGGCGTTCGATGAGCAGTAATGATGTGCTGTCCAGTGAACAAGCACTTGATGACTACTTTAATGCATTACTGGATGATGAAACTGAAATAACGACTCTTGAGGAAGACCTTGACCTGTTGGCTCAAGAGGTATCATCTGCAGAGCCAGAGCCAGAGCCAGAGCCAGAGCCAGAGCCAGAGCCAGAGCCAGAGCCAGAGCCAGAGCCAGAGCCAGAGCCAGAG
>NZ_JAWOWL010000050.1:34536-36573 GCF_033340395.1 Vibrio sp. 1159
CCAGAATTACAGCTACAATACTCGGAGCCAGAAACGTACCAGTTTCAAGAAACATATCCGCCAGAGTTGGAAGCTCCAAACCTGGAAGATGTTCAAAGGCTATTAAGTCAGCTTGAAGCAAGCAACCCAGTGGCTGAGTTGGATATTGATAGTATTCTTGAACAAAATACGATTGATATTGCAGCAGAGATAAAAGCGGCTGAGCCTGAGGTACAAATCTTTAGTGAGGTGCCTGAGCTTCAGGGTGTTGAGGAAATACAGGACTGGGTGATTGATGAGCCAGTTTTTGAGGAAGCTCAACCAGAGGTGGATGAACCTCACGCAGTGATCGAACAAAGTATCAATATAGAATCGAACGTCGATACTGAACTCGAAACACAAGCAGATTCCAATATACCAACGGCCTGGGAGAGTACGAAGCGAAGTGAGGACTTCCAAGTTCTTTACTTTGATGTGAATGGTGTCACGTTTGCTGTACCTCTTGATGAGTTAGGTGGTATTCATCGCATTAGCGAGCTTAACCATTTGATAGGAAAACCCGCCTGGTATTTGGGGCTACAAACAAATCGCGAGCAACAGTTTGATGTCGTCGATACCGCGAAATGGGTGATGGCAGATAAGCTTCGTGATGATAGCTATAAAGATAACTACCAATATGTCGTCATGCTTGGTGAGAGCATGTGGGGGCTGGCCAGTAACCAATTAATGGGGACTGAAACGCTTAATATCGACAAGGTTCGCTGGCGTGAGCAGGCGGGTAAACGCCCTTGGCTAGCGGGCATGGTAAAAGAAAAAATGTGTGCCTTAATTCATGTCCAGGCGCTCATTGACATGCTAAACGCCGGTTTAGATGTCAAATCACTGAATTAGATTTAAGTCGGGAACGACATTAACGAGGATTAACTATGTCTCAAGCTTTTGAAGTAGAAGTGAAGAAAGATGCATCGAATGACGAAGTTCTTCAGTGGGTGACGTTCCAGCTAGAAGAAGAAACGTACGGCATCAACGTAATGCAAGTTCGTGAAGTACTTCGTTATACTGAAATTGCCCCTGTTCCAGGTGCACCAGATTATGTACTTGGTATCATCAACCTACGCGGTAATGTAGTTACTGTTATCGATACACGCTCACGTTTTGGCCTGATGGAAGGCGAAGTCACTGACAACACTCGTATTATTGTGATCGAGTCTGAGCGTCAAGTGATTGGTATCTTAGTAGATAGCGTGGCAGAAGTTGTTTATCTGCGTTCTTCTGAAATTGATACGACGCCTTCAGTTGGTACCGACGAGAGTGCGAAGTTCATCCAGGGTGTGAGCAACCGTGACGGCAAGCTTCTTATCCTTGTGGATTTGAACAAGCTGCTAACAGATGACGAGTGGGACGAGATGGCTCACCTTTAATGGCTGAATGATGATGGCTGAAGAGACTCTTTTATCTGCTCCATTCCTTGCGGGTGGCGTCGCTTTTATCGTGTTAGTATTGGTTGTTTTGCAACTGCGGATTCGCTCGGGGTTACAAAAGCAGTTAGACCAACAACGAGCTCAATCTCGACACGCAGATAAAGAAGTGCAAAAGTTGAGTAAGCAGTTACTCGAAGTGCGCTCGGTTGTCGTTGGTCTTGGACAAAAAGTGACCGAGCAACAAGACATTATTCAGCACTTAAACGAGAGAATTCGCGAACTCGAACACGCTGATACTGATGGTCGCTTGTACAGTCGCGCTTCTAAAATGGTACAGCTTGGCGCTGATATCAACGAGCTGATTGAAGAGTGCGAACTACCAAAAGCCGAAGCTGAGTTGATGCTTTCACTGCAGAAGAAACTGGCGGGGAAAGAGAAGATTCCACCATTAAGTGGTCAGCCATCAGATGACGCAGAATATCCAACGCGTGGACGTCGTCGACGCTAAAGGTTATTAAGCGAAAAAAAGAGGCGTTATTACGCCTCTTTTTTTGTTTTTAGTGTGCCGTCCTAAATAAGGTTGACACTTTCTACCCCCAAAATTGGAGAGTGTTATGAAATCAACAACTAAAAGAAC
>NZ_JAWOWL010000051.1:0-30717 GCF_033340395.1 Vibrio sp. 1159
GTCTACGTTTCGCGATCCGTGAAGGTGGCCGTACAGTAGGTGCTGGTGTTGTTGCTAAGATCTTCGACTAATTCATAGCGAATTAGCGATGCTTTCGGAAAATCTTGAATTAGATTTGACGAACCAGTAGCAAAAAGGGCATCATTTGATGCCCTTTTTCTGCACTCAACATTATTTTTGCTGTTTTCTTGTTCAGAAGTGGGTTGGGCGCAGAGCAAGATTAAGCAAAGAGGCTTAATCTTAAGAAGAGTACGCTGATTTTTTCAGCGATATGGAGTTTGCCCTGCAACAGCGGGGTTGTTGTCGTCTATATTAAGACTTGTAACAGGTTGGTTTTATGAAAGCAAATAATGCTGAAACTCCTGATAGCTCAAACGCAGCAGATACGTTTAAGTGGGTAGCCGCTTTCGTATTGGCAGCTGCCGCTGTTGTGGGTAATTACCTGTATGGTGAAATGTCTGTAGTGGTTCGTGCTGCAGGCGTTGTTGTTCTTATTGCAGCTGCCTTAGGCGTTGCAGCAACAACGACTAAAGGTAAAGCAGCGATCAGTTTTGCAAAAGAATCTCGTATGGAAGTACGTAAAGTTGTTTGGCCTACTCGCCAAGAAACCATGCAAACAACACTGATCGTTTTAGCTGTAAGTATTGTAATGGCTCTAGTGCTATGGGGTATTGACGGAATTATGGTTCGTCTAGTAGCTCTAGCAACTGGGGTATAGAGGGTTTTTATTCATGAGTGAAGCTCCAAAAAAACGCTGGTATGTGGTTCAAGCCTTCTCTGGATTTGAAGGTCGTGTAGCTCAATCTCTGCGCGAGCATATCAAAATGCACGGCATGGAAGAGCTATTCGGTGAAGTACTGGTTCCTACTGAAGAAGTAGTGGAAATGCGCGCGGGTCAGCGTCGCAAATCTGAGCGTAAGTTCTTCCCAGGTTACGTCCTTGTTCAGATGATTATGAACGATGAATCATGGCACCTAGTACGCAGTGTGCCGCGTGTCATGGGCTTCATTGGTGGTACCTCAGACCGTCCGGCACCTATCACGGATAAAGAGGCTGACGCGATTCTTAATCGTCTTGAGAAAGCGAGTGAAGCGCCTCGTCCGCGTACAATGTACGAAGCGGGTGAAGTGGTACGTGTTAACGAAGGTCCATTTGCTGACTTCAACGGTACTGTTGAAGAAGTGGATTACGAGAAGAGCCGCCTGAAAGTGTCTGTATCGATCTTTGGTCGTGCGACACCAGTTGAGCTTGAATTTGGTCAGGTTGAAAAGCTGGACTAAGACTCTTCGTCAAAGAGTATAAAAAATCACCTTTTTAGGGTTGTATAAGGCGCGGATTATGACTATAATTTCGCGCCTTTTTACTTCAAGTGAAGTAAAAAGTTTCTTACACAAACGGGGAGCTGATCCGCGATTAGCGTTTGTACCCAAACTTAGGAATTATCATGGCTAAGAAAGTTGAAGCTTACATCAAGCTACAAGTTGCTGCTGGTATGGCTAACCCTAGTCCACCAGTAGGTCCTGCACTAGGTCAACACGGTGTGAACATCATGGAATTCTGTAAAGCGTTCAACGCAAAAACAGAATCTATTGAGAAAGGTCTACCAACTCCAGTAGTTATCACAGTATACAGCGACCGTTCTTTCACGTTCGTAACTAAGACTCCACCTGCTGCTGTTCTTCTTAAGAAAGCTGCTGGCGTTAAGTCTGGTTCAGGTCGTCCAAACACTGAAAAAGTTGGTACTGTAACTGACGCTCAAATCCAAGAAATCGCAGAAACTAAAGCTGCTGATATGACTGGTGCTGACATCGAAGCGATGAAGCGTTCTATCGCTGGTACTGCTCGTTCAATGGGCCTAGTGGTAGAGGGTTAATAAGATGGCAAAACTAACTAAGCGCATGCGCGTAATCCGCGAAAAAGTTGACGTAACTAAAGAATACGAAATCAACGAAGCTGTTGCTCTTCTTCAAGAACTAGCGACTGCTAAATTCGTTGAGTCTGTAGACGTTGCTGTTAACCTAGGCATTGATGCTCGTAAATCTGACCAGAACGTACGTGGTGCAACTGTACTACCTCACGGTACTGGCCGCGAAATCCGCGTTGCAGTGTTCACTCAAGGTGCTAACGCTGAAGCAGCTAAAGAAGCTGGCGCAGACATCGTAGGTATGGAAGATCTTGCTGAGCAAGTTAAGAAAGGCGAAATGAACTTTGACGTAGTTGTTGCTTCTCCAGATGCAATGCGCGTTGTAGGTCAACTAGGTACTATCCTAGGTCCTCGCGGTCTTATGCCAAACCCTAAAGTTGGTACTGTAACTCCTAACGTTGCTGAAGCAGTTAAAAACGCTAAAGCTGGTCAGGTTCGTTACCGTAACGACAAAAACGGCATCATCCACACTACTATCGGTAAAGCAAACTTCTCTGCTGAGCAGATCAAAGAGAACCTAGAAGCACTTCTAGTTGCTCTGAAGAAAGCTAAGCCATCTTCAGCGAAAGGTACTTTCCTGAAGAAAGTAAGCATCTCTACTACTATGGGTGCTGGTGTTGCTGTTGATCAGGCTAGCCTGAACACTCAAGCATAATTTATTTGCTTAGGCGCAAAATTAGTGTATAATTTTGCGCCTAATATTTGTGGTTGGGGCTGAACTTTGGTTCTTTGAACTGTCTCCTAGTTCGAAATGAATTAAGACCCAGTCTCCGTCCAAGACCGTAGGTGTTTGTGTAAAAGCAAACTTAATTATCCTACGTAGATGGTGCCCGAACTGACAGAAAGCTCTATGTAATATAGTTAACTTTCTTCTGGGGAAGCACCTCAATAGCTCTCACTGTCGTGATGATAGTGAGTGGTGTAACGACAACCAGGAGTAAATCCAAGATGGCTTTAAACCTTCAAGACAAAAAAGCAATTGTTGCTGAAGTCAACGAAGCTGCCAGTGGTGCACTTTCTGCAGTTGTAGCTGATTCTCGTGGCGTTCAAGTTGGCGCGATGACTTCTCTACGTAAACAAGCTCGTGAAGCTGGCGTTTACATGAGAGTTGTTCGTAACACTCTTGCTCGTCGTGCGGTTGAAGGTACTGAGTACGAGTGTCTAACTGACACTTTCACTGGTCCTACTCTAATCGCATTCTCTAATGAGCACCCAGGTGCTGCAGCGCGTCTTTTCAAAGACTTCGCTAAAGAGAACAAAGATTTCGAGATCAAAGCTGCTGCATTTGAAGGCGCTTTAACTGACGCTGAAGTACTAGCAACACTACCAACTTACGACGAAGCAATTGCACGCCTAATGATGTGCATGAAAGAAGCTTCGGCTGGCAAGCTGGCGCGTACTATCGCAGCTATCCGCGATCAAAAACAAGAAGCAGCGGCATAAGCCTTGCTTTTTACTGGTTGCTTAATAAACTTATTGTTGACTTAAAAGAGAATTGTTATGTCTATTACTAACGAGCAAATCCTAGACGCAGTTGCAGAAATGTCTGTAATGCAAGTTGTTGAACTAATCGAAGCAATGGAAGAGAAATTCGGTGTTTCTGCTGCTGCTGCTGTTGTAGCTGGCGGCGCTGCTGCAGGCGAAGCTGCTGCTGAGCAAACTGAATTCGACGTAATCCTAGAAGCTGCTGGCGGTAACAAAGTTGCTGTAATCAAAGCAGTACGTGGCGCAACTGGCCTAGGTCTTAAAGAAGCTAAAGCTCTAGTAGACGGCGCTCCAGCACCTCTTAAAGAAGGTGTTGAGAAAGCAGAAGCTGAAGCTCTTAAAGCTCAGCTAGAAGAAGCTGGTGCAACTGTTGCTGTTAAGTAATTATTGCATAGTTTCTTAGCCTAACGGCTAATTGGCTGGTGGTTTTTTAACCACCGGCCTTTTTGCGCTGTAGGGTATAGGCGAATTTTCCCGCTGTTTAAGCGCCTGATATCCATGCAAAAAACATTTCATTCTTACGAAATGAAATGTCACTACAGTAAACAGCTATATTAGTCACTGTCCCTTACCCCCCTTAAGTAACTAGGAGCGGGCGGACAGTTTGGGTCACTTATCAGCGAGCTGAGGAACCCCATGGTTTACTCTTATACCGAGAAAAAGCGCATCCGTAAGGACTTTGGTACTCGTCCACAAGTTTTGGACATTCCATACCTGCTATCGATCCAGCTCGATTCGTTCGACAAATTTATCGAACAGGATCCTGAAGGTCAATACGGTCTTGAAGCCGCTTTCCGTTCTGTATTCCCGATTCAGAGCTACAACGGCAATTCTGAGCTGCAATACGTTAGCTACCGTCTTGGTGAGCCAGTTTTTGACGTTAAAGAATGTCAAATCCGCGGTGTAACTTACTCAAAGCCACTACGTGTAAAACTACGCCTAGTTATCTTTGATAAAGACGCGCCAGCAGGTACTGTAAAAGACATTAAAGAACAAGAAGTCTACATGGGTGAAATTCCACTCATGACAGACAATGGTACCTTCGTAATCAACGGTACCGAGAGGGTTATCGTATCCCAGCTGCACCGAAGCCCAGGCGTGTTCTTCGACAGCGATAAGGGTAAGACCCACTCTTCAGGTAAAGTTTTATACAACGCACGTGTTATTCCTTACCGTGGTTCATGGCTTGATTTCGAGTTTGATCCTAAGGATAACTTGTACGTTCGTATCGACCGCCGTCGTAAGCTACCAGCATCGATCATCCTTCGAGCACTAGGTAAGTCGACAGAAGAAATCCTAGATATCTTCTTCGAGAAAGTGAACTTCGAAGTGAAAGACCAAACTCTATTGATGGAGTTAGTTCCGGATCGTCTACGTGGTGAAACTGCGTCATTCGACATCGAAGCAAATGGTAAAGTTTACGTTGAGCAAGGTCGTCGCGTAACAGCTCGTCATATCCGCCAACTAGAAAAAGATGGTGTTGATCACATCGAAGTACCAGTTGAGTACATCGTAGGTAAAGTTGCATCAAAAGATTACATCAATGAAGCAACAGGCGAGATCATTGTTAACGCTAACCAGGAAATCAGCCTGGAAGCACTAGCGAACCTATCTCAGGCTGGCCACAAAGCGCTAGAAGTTCTATTCACGAACGATCTAGACCACGGTCCATTCATGTCAGAAACACTACGTATCGACAGCACGGTTGATCGTATTTCTGCATTGGTAGAAATCTACCGCATGATGCGCCCTGGTGAGCCGCCAACAAAAGAAGCTGCAGAAGCTCTATTCGAAAGCCTCTTCTTCTCTGAAGAGCGTTACGATCTATCGACTGTTGGTCGTATGAAGTTCAACAGCTCTATCGGCCGTGAAGATGCTCAAGAGCAAGGCACACTTGATGAAACTGATATCATCGAAGTGATGAAGAAGCTGATCGCGATCCGTAACGGTAAGGGCGAAGTGGACGATATCGACCACCTAGGCAACCGTCGTATCCGTTCTGTAGGCGAAATGGCTGAGAACCAGTTCCGTGTAGGTCTAGTACGTGTTGAGCGTGCAGTTAAAGAGCGTCTAAGCCTAGGCGATCTTGACGCAATCATGCCTCAAGACTTGATCAACGCGAAGCCAATTTCTGCGGCAGTTAAAGAATTCTTTGGCTCTTCACAGCTTTCACAGTTCATGGACCAAAACAACCCGCTATCAGAAGTAACGCACAAGCGTCGTATTTCTGCGTTGGGTCCTGGCGGTCTAACTCGTGAACGTGCTGGCTTCGAAGTACGTGACGTACACGTAACTCACTACGGTCGTCTATGTCCTATCGAAACGCCTGAAGGTCCAAACATCGGTCTGATCAACTCTCTATCTGCGTTTGCGCGTTGTAACGAGTACGGTTTCCTAGAGACACCATACCGTCGCGTTGTAGATGGCGTAGTAACAGACGAAGTGGATTACCTATCTGCAATCGAAGAAGGCCAATTCGTTATCGCACAGGCGAACGCTAAGCTAAACGAAGATGGTACTTTTGCAGATGAGCTGATCACAGCTCGTCAGAAAGGTGAATCTGGTCTACACCCTCGTGAGCACGCTCAGTACATGGACGTTGCGACAAACCAGGTTGTATCTATCGCTGCATCGCTTATCCCGTTCCTAGAACACGATGATGCGAACCGTGCATTGATGGGTGCGAACATGCAACGTCAGGCAGTTCCAACACTGAAAGCTGACAAACCGCTTGTTGGTACTGGTATTGAACGTAACGTAGCAGTTGACTCAGGTGTAACTGCAGTTGCGAAACGTGGTGGTGTAATCCAGTCAGTAGATGCTTCTCGTATCGTTGTTAAAGTTAACGAAGAAGAGCTAGTACCAGGTGAAGCTGGTATCGACATCTACAACCTGACTAAATACACACGTTCTAACCAGAACACATGTATTAACCAGCGCCCATGTGTGATGCCAGGTGAGCCTGTATCACGCGGTGACGTTCTTGCTGATGGTCCTTCAACAGACCTTGGTGAACTAGCGCTTGGTCAAAACATGCGTATCGCGTTCATGCCTTGGAACGGTTACAACTTCGAAGACTCGATCTTAGTATCTGAGCGCGTAGTTCAAGAAGACCGTTTCACGACTATCCACATCCAAGAACTGACTTGTGTGGCGCGTGATACTAAGCTTGGTTCTGAAGAGATCACAGCGGATATTCCAAACGTAGGTGAGTCTGCTCTGTCTAAACTAGACGAGTCAGGTATCGTTTACATCGGTGCTGAAGTTAAGGGTGGCGACATCCTAGTTGGTAAAGTTACACCTAAAGGTGAAACTCAGCTAACGCCTGAAGAGAAGCTACTACGTGCAATCTTCGGTGAAAAAGCATCTGACGTTAAAGATACTTCACTACGTGTACCTAACTCTGTATCAGGTACGATCATCGACGTTCAAGTCTTTACTCGCGATGGCGTAGAGAAAGACAAGCGTGCGCTTGAAATCGAACAGATGCAGCTTAAAGAAGCGAAGAAAGACCTAACTGAAGAATTCCAGATTCTTGAGGGCGGCCTTCTAAACCGTGTTAAAGCTGTATTGATTGAAGGCGGTTACTCTGAAGCGAAACTAGACACAACTGATCGTAAGAAGTGGCTAGAACTAACGCTAGAAGATGACGCACTACAAACTCAGCTTGAGCAACTTGCTGAGCAGTGGGATGAGCTAAAAGCCGACTTCGATAAGAAGTTCGAAACTAAGCGTCGTAAGATCACTCAAGGTGATGATTTAGCACCTGGTGTACTGAAGATCGTTAAGGTTTACCTAGCGGTTAAACGTCGCATTCAGCCTGGTGATAAGATGGCGGGTCGTCACGGTAACAAGGGTGTAATCTCTAAGATCAACCCTGTTGAAGACATGCCATACGATGAGAAAGGTCAGCCTGTAGACATCGTACTTAACCCACTGGGTGTACCTTCGCGTATGAACATCGGTCAGATCCTAGAAGTACACTTAGGTCTGGCAGCGAAAGGTATCGGTGACAAGATCAACCAGATGGTTAAAGAGCAGCAAGAACTAGCGAAATTCCGCGAGTTCCTACAAAAAGTTTACGATCTAGGCGACACTCGCCAGAAAGTAGACATTGCTTCTCTATCTGATGATGAAGTACGTACTCTGATCAAGAACTTGCGTGGCGGTCTACCAATCGCGACTCCTGTATTTGATGGCGCTCCAGAAGAGTCAATCAAAGCACTTCTTGAGCTAGCAGATCTACCAACATCAGGTCAGTTAACACTGTTTGATGGTCGCACAGGTGATGCGTTTGAGCGTCCTGTAACTGTTGGTTACATGTACATGCTGAAACTGAACCACCTTGTTGATGACAAGATGCACGCTCGTTCAACTGGTTCGTACAGCCTAGTAACTCAGCAGCCACTAGGTGGTAAAGCTCAGTTCGGTGGTCAGCGTTTCGGTGAGATGGAAGTATGGGCACTAGAAGCATACGGTGCTGCTTACACGCTACAAGAAATGCTAACGGTTAAGTCGGATGACGTTAACGGCCGTACTAAGATGTACAAGAACATCGTAGACGGTAACCACAGCATGGAACCTGGCATGCCAGAATCGTTCAACGTACTGTTGAAAGAGATCCGCTCGCTAGGTATCAACATCGAGCTAGAAGACGAAGAGTAATCCTTTTCTCTCTTGATGAAAGTCGAGAGAATCAAAGCGATTATTTGGAAGAAGGTGCTCACTTTAGCAAGTGAGCTCCTTTTAACTCCTTACAGGAGCTGATTGTGAAAGACTTATTAAACTTTCTAAAAGCACAGCATAAGACCGAAGAATTTGATGCAATCAAAATCGGTCTATCTTCACCAGACATGATCCGTTCATGGTCTTTCGGTGAAGTTAAAAAACCTGAAACGATCAACTATCGTACGTTCAAACCTGAACGCGATGGTCTGTTCTGTGCGCGTATCTTTGGTCCAGTTAAAGACTACGAATGTCTTTGTGGTAAGTACAAGCGCCTGAAGCACCGTGGTGTTATCTGTGAGAAGTGTGGTGTAGAAGTTACACAAACTAAAGTTCGTCGTGACCGTATGGGCCACATTGAACTGGCTTCACCAGTAGCTCACATCTGGTTCCTAAAATCGCTACCGTCTCGTATCGGTCTACTAATGGATATCCCTCTACGTGATATCGAACGCGTTCTGTACTTCGAAATGTACGTAGTAACAGAGCCTGGTATGACTGATCTAGAAAAAGGTCAGATGCTTACTGAAGAAGAGTATCTAGATCGTCTAGAAGAGTGGGGCGACGAGTTCACTGCTAAGATGGGTGCGGAAGCTATCAAGGACCTACTAGGTTCTATGGATATGCACGCTGAAGCAGAACAAATGCGTGAAGAGTTAGAGACAACAAACTCTGAAACTAAGCGTAAGAAAGTAACTAAGCGTCTTAAGCTGGTAGAAGCGTTCATCGCATCGGGTAACAACCCTGAGTGGATGATCCTAACTGTACTTCCAGTACTTCCGCCAGATCTACGTCCTCTAGTACCTCTAGATGGCGGTCGCTTTGCGACTTCTGATCTTAACGATCTATACCGTCGTGTGATCAACCGTAACAACCGTTTGAAGCGTCTTCTAGAGCTAGCTGCTCCGGACATCATCGTACGTAACGAAAAACGTATGCTGCAAGAGTCTGTTGATGCGCTACTAGATAACGGTCGTCGTGGTCGTGCGATCACAGGTTCTAACAAGCGTCCTCTGAAATCTCTTGCTGATATGATCAAGGGTAAACAAGGTCGTTTCCGTCAGAACCTTCTAGGTAAACGTGTAGACTACTCTGGCCGTTCTGTAATCACAGTAGGTCCATACCTTCGTCTACACCAGTGTGGTCTTCCTAAGAAGATGGCACTTGAGCTATTCAAACCATTCATCTACAGCAAGCTAGAGACTCGTGGTCTTGCGACTACAATCAAAGCTGCTAAGAAAATGGTAGAGCGTGAAGAAGCGGTCGTTTGGGATATCCTAGACGAAGTAATCCGTGAACACCCAGTACTATTGAACCGTGCACCGACACTTCACCGTCTAGGTATTCAGGCGTTCGAACCAGTACTGATCGAAGGTAAAGCGATTCAGCTACACCCACTTGTTTGTGCGGCGTACAACGCGGACTTCGATGGTGACCAAATGGCGGTTCACGTACCTCTAACTCTAGAGGCACAACTTGAAGCTCGTACTCTGATGATGTCGACAAACAACATTCTGTCGCCAGCGTCAGGTGATCCGATCATCGTACCTTCTCAGGACGTTGTATTGGGTCTGTACTACATGACTCGTGAAAAGATCAACGTGAAAGGTGAAGGCATGTACCTTTCTGGCCCAGAAGAGGCTGAGAAAGCATACCGCACTAAACAAGCTGAGCTTCACGCACGCGTTAAAGTACGTATTACAGAAACTGTTGTAGACGAAGATGGCAACAGCACTACAGAAACCAAGATGGTAGACACCACTGTTGGTCGTGCAATGCTATGGCAAATCGTGCCAGCTGGTCTACCGTACAGCATCGTTAACCAAAAGCTAGGTAAGAAGCAAATCTCTAACCTACTTAACGAGGCGTACCGTAAACTAGGTCTGAAAGACACAGTAATCTTCGCTGACCAAATCATGTACACAGGTTTCGCATACGCGGCACTTTCTGGTGTATCTGTTGGTATCGACGATATGGTTGTACCAGCAGCTAAGTACACTGAAATCGCAGAAGCGGAAGAAGAAGTACGTGAAATCCAGGAACAGTACCAATCAGGTCTTGTTACTGCGGGCGAACGCTACAACAAAGTTATCGATATCTGGGCATCGACCAACGACCGTGTTGCGAAAGCAATGATGGAAAACCTTTCATCTGAAACGGTAGTTAACCGTGACGGTGAAGAGGAACAGCAAGAGTCATTCAACAGCATCTACATGATGGCGGACTCGGGCGCTCGTGGTTCTGCAGCACAGATTCGTCAGCTTGCGGGTATGCGTGGTCTGATGGCGCGTCCAGATGGTTCAATCATCGAAACACCGATCACAGCGAACTTTAAAGAAGGTCTGAACGTACTTCAGTACTTTATCTCAACGCACGGTGCTCGTAAGGGTCTTGCGGATACGGCACTGAAAACAGCGAACTCGGGTTACCTAACTCGTCGTCTAGTAGACGTTGCTCAAGACGTTGTTGTAACTGAACATGACTGTGGCACTCACGAAGGTGTCGACATGATGCCTCACATCGAGGGTGGTGATGTTAAAGTTGCACTTTCTGAGCTTGCTCTTGGTCGTGTTGTTGCTGAAGACGTACTAAAACCTGGCACTGAAGACGTTCTTATTCCACGTAACACCCTGATCGATGAGAAGTGGTGTCAAATCATGGAAGAGAACTCAGTAGACAGCATGAAAGTGCGCTCTGTAGTAACGTGTGATTCTGACTTCGGTTGTTGTGCACAATGTTACGGTCGTGACCTAGCACGTGGTCACCTAGTGAACCAAGGTGAAGCAGTGGGTGTTATTGCTGCTCAGTCTATCGGTGAGCCAGGTACACAGCTAACGATGCGTACGTTCCACATCGGTGGTGCGGCATCGACAGCAGCGGCAGAGAACAGTGTTCAAGTTAAGAACAACGGTTCTATCAAGCTACACAACGCTAAATCTGTATTGGCTGATGACGGTAAGATCGTTATCACTTCTCGTGCGACAGAGTTAACTATCGTTGATGAGTTTGGTCGTACTAAAGAGAAACACAAACTGCCTTACGGTACGCTACTAAGCAAAGGCGATGGTGATACAGTTCAAGCTGGCGAAACAGTTGCAAACTGGGAAGCGCACACACTACCTATCATTACCGAGGTAGCAGGTCGCATCCAGTTCGTAGATATGATCGACGGCGTAACAGTATCTCGTCAAACTGATGACCTAACTGGTCTATCTTCAAGCGAAGTAACTGACCCAGCAGCTCGCCCTTCAGCAGGTAAAGATATGCGTCCAGCTATCAAACTTGTTGACGAGCAAGGTAACGATGTAATGATCCCTGGTACTGATATGCCAGCTCACTACTTCCTACCTGGTAAAGCGATTGTGAACATCGAAGATGGCGCAGCAGTAGGTGTTGGTGCGACACTAGCACGTATTCCTCAGAAGTCTGGCGGTAACAAAGATATCACCGGTGGTCTTCCACGAGTTGCTGACCTATTTGAAGCACGTAAGCCGAAAGAGCCTGCAATCCTTGCTGAGCACACAGGTACTGTGAGCTTTGGTAAAGAGACGAAAGGTAAACGTCGCCTAGTGATCACACGTGAAAGCGGTGAAGCTTACGAAGAGATGATTCCTAAGCATCGTCAGTTGAACGTATTCGAAGGTGAAAAAGTTGAACGTGGTGATGTGATCGCAGATGGTCCAGAGTCTCCACATGACATCCTACGTCTACGTGGCGTACACGCGGTAACGCAGTACATTGCTAACGAAGTACAGGAAGTTTACCGTCTACAAGGCGTTAAGATTAACGATAAGCACATTGAAACTATCGTTCGTCAGATGCTACGTAAGTGTACTATTACCCACTCTGGTGACTCTGAGTTCCTACCTGGTGAACAGATTGAGTACTCACAAGTTAAGGTTGCTAACCGTAACCTAGAAGCTGAAGGCAAAGAGCCTGCACGTTTCGAACGTGAACTACTAGGTATTACTAAAGCATCTCTAGCGACTGAGTCGTTCATCTCTGCGGCATCGTTCCAGGAGACAACTCGCGTACTAACAGAAGCTGCGGTTTCTGGTAAGCGTGATGACCTACGTGGTCTGAAAGAGAACGTAATTGTTGGTCGTCTGATCCCAGCTGGTACTGGTTTCGCATACCACCAAGAGCGTCAAGCTAAACGTTCTGAAGCGCAAGATGGTCCTTCTGCTGAGCAAGCAACGGATAACCTAGCGGCACTTCTAAACGCTGGTTTCTCTTCTGAAGAGTAAGTCATATAACGAGTAATCGTTAAAAGCTTAAGAAAAAGGCACCTTCGGGTGCCTTTTTAGTTTTTTATACTGCTTTGTTCTTCCGGTGGGATTTTCGATAAAGCTAGAAACAAAAAAGACCGACGATGATCGTCAGTCTTTTCTCTCACTCTATTTCTGAATGTTTGCAAATACTAAGCTCCAGGTGGCATAGACAGGCTTTCTGCGATTTGCTGTATCAGATAGTCCTCGACTTCAAAGCGAGTCTCAAGAATTTCCCCAATGAGACACATATCAGAATCGAAATCATTTAATTCATCATCTTCAGTCACTTCTGAGTACTTATCGTTAAAGTTCAATAATGGTTCAGTCGTTAGAACAATTTGACCATAGGTTTGATTGATCTCATTAGTCACGACAAAGCCGGTTGCTTTCCAACGGTCCATAACCATGTCATAAATTTTAAAGTGGCCTTCGGAGATGTAATCAACGAGGTGCTGACAGAAATCCTGCAGTTCGGAAGGAGATGGGAGTTCAATAACATTGGTTTTCGAACAAGGTTGCAGCGCTGCAAGCTTACAATATTCAACAATCAGGGATTGTCGTGTCTCTAACCAGTGATCAATGACATCACTTGAGCCACCCCACTGGTCTTGTGTTTGTTTGAATTTTCTTAGCATGACCATGCCCTCATGATCTGATCGCCCATCGGCGAACGTATCCTTTGCAAAGCAAAGTTAGTAAAGTTATTACAAACTCTTGTCCTTACTAGAATTTAGAGTGCACATTTACTTAACGATAAACTCTAGTATGAAATTAGATTGCCAGTAAAATGAACGAACTTCAAGCAAAGGGATGGTGTAATGTTAAGAAAAGGTGATGTTAACCGCGCGATAAATGCATACTGGTGTGTTGTTGCAGGAAGTGAAATTTGGCTGGTGGATGGTGCTGTGCCCTTCGGGTCTGCAGAGCAGTTATCACTGCCAGTAACGAGTGCAAGACCCATTGGTGAGTATTCTGGTTCGCCCGTCATGTGGCTTAACTTGGCCGATTTAGAGCATGATCTACCTTTAGTATCCCTGCGTGACTGCCTGCATTTTCCTGAGCCATTATTTATGTTGTTAAGTAAAGCTGTGCAATATGGGCACATGACGCAAAGTTTGCGCTTTTGTCCACAGTGCGGAGGAAGAAACTTTCTTAATAATAACCAGTTAGCCATGCAGTGTGGTGAATGTCGCACCCTTCATTATCCTAGAATATTTCCGTGTATTATCGTTGCTGTACGTAAAGAAAATCAGATCTTATTAGCCCAACATCCAAGGCATCGAAATGGTATGTATACGGTTATTGCGGGTTTTCTAGAAGTCGGTGAGACATTAGAAGAGTGCGTGGCTCGAGAAATTCATGAAGAAACGGGAATTCTCGTTAAAAATATTCGTTACTTTGGCAGCCAGCCTTGGGCTTTCCCATCCAGTATGATGATGGGGTTTTTAGCTGACTATGAATCCGGAGAGTTAAGCCCAGACTACACTGAGCTGTCTGATGCACAATGGTTTGGTATCGACGAGATGCCGCCTGTTGCGCCTAAAGGAACGATTGCAAGAGCACTTATCGAACAAACGCTGAAAGATATAGACTCTAATTGTCTGATAAATAGATAAAAAAAACCCTCCGAGAGGGAGGGGGTAAGTAAGATGTCGTTATGAGATGCTGAGTACTAAGTACTCAGTTTATAATTGTAGTTTTCGCTAGCGAACAAATTTTTAACACTGATACCGATTGGGTGCAAATTAAGCATTGATTTAAAAGTTAATAACTTGATCCAGGTTGCAAAGCACACAGCTATTGGACTTAAATCAGTGATAGAATACCCCCTTTCACAGAAAGCCTAACAGTTGGAATTACGGAATGACTGAATTAAAAAATGATCGTTATCTGCGTGCGCTTTTAAAAGAGCCGGTAGATTACACGCCAGTATGGATGATGCGCCAGGCAGGTCGTTACCTACCAGAATACAAAGCGACTCGTGCAGAAGCGGGTGATTTCATGTCTTTGTGTCGAAATGCAGAATTAGCATCCGAAGTGACACTTCAACCATTACGCCGTTTTCCTCTTGATGCCGCGATCTTATTCTCGGACATCTTAACGATTCCAGATGCAATGGGGCTTGGTTTGCGTTTTGCTGCGGGTGAAGGACCTGTTTTTGATAACCCAATTACATGCAAAGCCGACGTGGAAAAAATTGGTTTGCCAGATCCTGAAGGTGAACTGCAATACGTAATGAACGCAGTACGCCAGATCCGTAAAGACCTGAAGGGTGAAGTGCCGCTGATTGGTTTTTCTGGTAGTCCTTGGACTCTTGCGACGTATATGATCGAAGGTGGTAGCTCTAAAGCGTTTACCAAGATCAAGAAGATGATGTACGCGGAACCACAAACTCTGCACCTACTTCTAGATAAGCTGGCAGACAGCGTTATCGAGTACTTAAACGCGCAAATTAAAGCGGGTGCGCAATCGGTAATGGTATTTGACACATGGGGTGGCGTACTAACGCCTCGTGATTACAATCTGTTCTCACTGCAATACATGCACAAGATTGTAGATGGTCTGATTCGTGAAAACGACGGTCGTCGCGTGCCAGTCACACTGTTTACTAAGAATGGCGGCATGTGGCTTGAGCAAATCGCAGCAACGGGCTGTGATGCGGTTGGTCTAGACTGGACAATCAACATTGCTGACGCGAAAGCACGTATCGGTGATAAAGTGGCGCTGCAAGGTAACATGGACCCATCAATGCTTTACGCTTCACCAGAGCGTATCCGTGAAGAAGTCGCGGGTATTCTAGAAGGTTTTGGTGATGCAGGTACTGGTCATGTGTTCAACCTAGGTCACGGTATCCACTTGGATGTACCGCCAGAAAACGCGGACGTATTTGTGGAAGCGGTACACGAGCTATCTAAGCCATACCACAAGTAAGTTAGATCTTTTGAAATCAAATGCCGGCATTCAGTGCCGGTATTTTTTTGCCTAAAATTCATTTTTTCTATCTGAGACTCAAGGCTGTACAGCTCTAGTAGTATTTGGCCTACCATGATCTAATTACTACTCTAGCTGTACATTAGACATTAAAATTTAATATAAACAAATACTTATAATTTCTGGTTTTATGTTCTAATTTTCTTGTACAGATAAACAAGCAATTAGATCATGGGTAACCTAAAGCATCGAGTGAACGCGTTTTTTAAGGTATGGTACGACGTCAGATTCAAACCAAGGATTCTTCTTTAACCACAATGTATTGCGTGGAGATGGGTGAGGGAGCGGGATAAAGTCCGGTTCCCAATCTTGCCATTGCTGAACGGTTTGCGTGAGCGTCTTTGGTTTGTTGGTGAGATAGTACTGCTGCGAGTACTGACCAATTAGTAGAGTGAGCTCTATATTGGGCAGCTGCTCAAGAATCTTTTTATGCCAAGTGGGCGCACATTCTTTACGAGGCGGTAAATCACCAGAGTTCCCTTTGCCTGGATAACAGAATCCCATTGGGACAATGGCAATTTTATTTGGGTCGTAGAAAACGTCTTTGTCGATATCGAGCCATTGGCGTAATCGATCACCACTTGGGTCATTCCAAGGTATCGAGGTTTTGTGTACACGTGTGCCAGGGGCCTGACCGATGATTAGGATGCGTGCCCCTTTTGCTGCTTGCACGACAGGGTTTGCACCCAAAGGTAAGTTATCCGCGCAGATCTGGCAGGCCCTCACTTGCTGCAATAGCTCGTCTAACGACATTCTTAGTAACCCTTTTCGAAATCCACTTGATAATTTAATGAAAACCCATCGCGCCAGCGTAGATAGTTGTCAGCAAAAATCTCGATGACTTGCTCGGGAAAACTCAGCGCAGCAATGTGTGGAGTGATGGTGACTTGCGGTAGTTTCCAAAATGGATGCTCTACCGACAACGGTTCTTGATCAAACACATCTAAGAAGGCGTGTTCTACCCAACGGTTTTTCAGAGCGAAGAGCAACCCTGCCTCATCCAGTACGTCGCCACGACCTACGTTAAACAATAACGCCTGATTTAGTTGGCTGAGCGTTTGACGATTAAGTAACTGTCGCGTCTCAGGTGTACTTGGTAGAGTATTCACAACGATGTCGGCTTGCTCAAATGCCTTACTTAGTTCATTGATATGAAAGGTCTGATGAAACTCGCCGCCTGGAGTAGGGATACCTGTGCGGTTAATACCGATAGTTTTTATCCCCATTGCTTTAGCGGCGTTGCCCAGATAGCCCCCAATGCTACCGGTACCAAGAATTACCATGGTTTTACTTTTTAATGACGTGTACAGGTGAGGCTGCCATTGTTTGTTTTGTTGCTGCTGGTGGTATCGGGCAAAGTGGCGGTAATGGGCAATACTGTAACCCAAAACATATTCAGCAATCAGTGGACCAAAGATGCCTCGAACGTTAGTTAGAGTATAGTCCTGACGAAGGCTAGGGGATGTTAAGGCGTTGACACCAGCAAACGTGGATTGTACCCATTCAAGCTGTGAAAACTCGTCTAAGCTTTGTGATAGTAAGGGTGGATCCGCTAGTACGATCTGAGCGGCTTCTGGTTGGTCGGTGAGGCAAAGATCGGGCAGATTTTTCTCTGCCAGTAACGTTTTGTAGGTGTCGCGATGCTCTGAGAGCAGGAAAATCTGATTTGAATGCGGCATTAACTTTTTTCCCTGTGATGAATCAAGTACACTTTCGCTGTTTTTTTCTTCAATGATTGAGTGACTATGCTTAAGAATCCTCTTCAGGTTCGTTTAGAAAAACTAGAACCTTGGCAACAAATTACCTTTATGGCGTGTCTGTGTGAACGCATGTATCCAAACTATGCGATGTTTTGTGAGAATACAGAATTTGCTGACCCGCGTGCTTACCGAGCGATTCTTGATAGTGTATGGGAAATTTTGACAGTTAAGAACGCGAAAATTAACTTCGAACGCCAATTAGAGAAGTTAGAAGAATTGTTCCCAAGTGCGGATGAGTTCGATTTTTATGGCGTTTACCCAGCGATGGACGCGTGTCAGGGTTTGTCTACGTTACTGCATGGTCTATTGGATCGCGACTACCTTTTCGATTCAATGCTTAAAGTGAGCCAACAGTCGGTACAAACCGTTGCTGACCTAGAGCAAGCGCAAGGTGCAGAGCCAATCACCAACGACAACCAGAAAGAAAACGAAGCCGTATGTGAAGAGTGGGACGTCCAGTGGGCTATCTTCCGTCCGCTGCGTGAAGCGGTAGAACGTGACATCAGCTTGATTAAAGATTTGCGCGAAGAGCTACGTGAGGAAGGTGTGAGCAACATCGGTATTGCACTTTAATCGTTGAATAAATAGAAAAAGGCATCCTAACTGGATGCCTTTTTTTGTGCGTTTAAGCTGTTATACCTAGAGCTGATTACGATTCTTTCGAGTCAGGTTTCGGTGGCTCTTGAGCTTCTGGCTCTTTATCCTGCTTCTCCAGCTCGTTATCTTCTTCATCGTCATCGCGGCTTTCGATTACGCCGTGCATTTCTTTCCAGCTTTCCCAGCGTTGGTAAGCCAGCTCCTGCATGTCAGTGCTTTTATCTGCTTCGTCGATGATCTCCTCGCCTACGAGGTGTTCAAAAATATCTTCCAACGTTACCAAACCTAGCACGGTACCGTATTCATCAACAACAAGTGCCAGCTGTAAGCGATGAGTCATCATCTGGTCGAATACTTTAGGTAAAGTGGTATTGTTTAGCACCACTTGAATTGGGCGCATGATTGCTCCCAACTGTTTCTGTCCACAACCTGATTGTTGTAGTTTGAACAACTCAAGGCGATGCACAAAACCAATGATGTTATCTTTCTGTTCGCTGTAAACCAATGGGCGTGAGAAAGGCGTATCTTTGTGCTTTTCTAGGAACTCATTGATGGTCATTGTGGCATCGACACGGAATACTACTGGTCGTGGCGTCATAACCTGCGTTACGGGTACATCTTGGATGCCAAGCAAGTTGCTTAAGATTTTTGATTCACCCTCGGCAAATTCACCGCTTTCACGTGCCAGAATCGCCATTGCAGACAGCTCATCACGCATCTTTGGAGCTTCGTGGTTACGAGCAAGACGCTTGGTGATTTGCTCTGAGAACCAAACAAAGGGTGTAAGCGCCCATACCATCCAACGCAATGCGACCGCGGCAGTGGGTGCCAACTGACGCCAGTAGGTCGCGCCAATCGTCTTCGGTACGATTTCTGAAAGCACTAAGATCGCCAATGTCAGCACTGCCGAAAAGATACCTAATGCTTCGCTACCAAATACAACCGCAGCTTGTGCACCAGCAGTGGCCGCGCCGATAGTGTGAGCGATGGTGTTTAAAGTCAGAATAGATGCCAGTGGTCGGTCGATATCTGATTTCAGCTTAGCCAATTGCCCAGCTGCGGGATGCCCCTGTTGATTGAGCTGCGCAATGTAGCTCGGACTGATACTCAGCAGTACCGCCTCCAGCACCGAACAGATAAACGAAATGCCGATTGCAATAGAGATATAAATGGATAACAGCAGCATAGTTGCCCTTGAATGTAGTTTGATAGTGGTTATTTGCAGCTATTATAACCGCAAAAGTGACTTATAAATTGGTCCAAATACCTTGGAAAGCAAGGGTTTTCAGGGGGTATGTGGTAACAAATTGTGAGTTATTACTCATATTATGGCTAAAAGTACGTCAGAAAATCGAAAGATCGCTTACAAACCTTTGCCAGATGGGGCATTTATGTTTTAGAGTGAGACGAATTCGATAACCTATGAGAAGGGAAACCTAATGAACAAGACCCAATTAATCGACTTTATCGCAGAGAAAGCAGACCTATCAAAAGCACAAGCAAAAGCTGCTCTTGAAGCGACTCTTGATGGTGTAACTGGCGCACTTAAAGAGGGTGACCAAGTTCAACTAATTGGTTTTGGTACATTCAAAGTAAACCACCGCGCTGCACGTACTGGTCGTAACCCTAAGACTGGTGACGAGATTCAAATCGCAGCAGCTAACGTACCAGCATTCGTAGCAGGTAAAGCGCTGAAAGAATCAGTAAACTAAGTTAGAATGCACCGAGGTATCCTGCCTCGGTGCAATTTCATGAAAAAACATCTACTCACTTCACTTCTCCTATCTAGCCTTACCCTTTTTGGCTGTTCGTCGGTTGAAACTCCTAATTTAGAACAATTCACGCATTTTTCTGGTGGTAAAGTTGCGGGAGATGCTAGCAGCTTGTACTGGATGACAGAGAAACTCACTCGTGTGAGTACGGCGGCTGATTATGTGACTATGGGGGACAATGGTTGGTTCCAGAGTGATTATCGCTGGAATGAAGGTGAGTTGCGAGAGTTGATTCGAAAAGGCGAGCAAGTTGATACCAAACAAGAGTTGGTGCCTTTTCAAATCCACATCCGTTTCAATAAAGATGGCGAAGCGGTTTACCAAAAATATCGTGTTAACCGTAAAGTCTTACCACTTCAGCATGACCAATTAGAGCGCTACAAAGCAGAAGCGAATGACGTAGTGGCATCGGTTAAGGCGCAGTCTCGTAACAATCAGAGCCTTATTCAAGGTTATTGGAATGGTCAATCGTTTGAAACCTGCAAAGGTAAGGTGTTCTCGACACTCGAGTTTAATCAGACGCTGCCAAAATTTATTATCGAGCGTCTCTCATCGGTAGACAGTTATGTGGCTTTTGTCGGCAAGCAGTCACGAAACAAAGCAATGGTCGATGAACTGTTGATGCTCAATGACGATGACTTTGATTGTGTTTCTCGGCCAAAGTTGATCTCTGAATAAACATTGCTTCGAATTCTGTCGAACAAGAACAATAAAAAAAGGCGCTGAGTGCGCCTTTTGTTTTTTATCCAACTTATGTTGTTTTTATTTTTCTTGCTCACGTGCAATTGCACGGTAGCCGATGTCGTTGCGATGGAACATGCCATCCCAACTGATCTGTTTTGCAAGCTCGTAAGCACGCTGCTGCGCTTCTGATACACTGTTGCCAAGTGCGGTTGCACAAAGAACACGACCACCGTTTGTCACGATGTCGCCATCTTTGTTATCTGTACCAGCATGGAAGACTTTTTCGCCTTCAATTTCAACTTGTGGCAGACCCGAAATAACGTCGCCTTTGTTGTACGCTGCTGGATAACCACCGGCTGCTAGCACGATACCAATCGATGCTCGTGGATCCCATTTTGATTTCACTTGATCCAGTTTTTGGTCAATCGCAGTTAAACATAGATCAACGAGATCGGATTGCATACGCATCATGATCGGTTGCGTTTCTGGATCACCAAAACGACAGTTATACTCAATCACTTTAGGTGTACCGTCTTTGTCGATCATTAGGCCTGCGTATAGGAAACCTGTGTAAGGATGACCTTCAGAAGCCATGCCGCGTACGGTTGGGTAAATCACTTCTTCCATGATGCGGTTGTGGATTTCCTGTGTCACGACTGGAGCAGGCGAGTATGCCCCCATGCCACCCGTGTTAGGGCCTGTATCTTTGTCGCCTACGCGCTTGTGATCTTGGCTGGTGGCCATTGGCAGAACGTTCTCACCATCCACCATCACGATGAAGCTTGCTTCTTCACCATCTAGGAACTCTTCGATAACGACACGACTACCAGCATCACCAAATGCGTTGCCTGCTAGCATGTCCTTGATTGCGTCCTCAGCTTCTTCTAGCGTCATTGCCACAATCACGCCTTTACCAGCTGCAAGGCCGTCGGCTTTCACCACGATCGGTGCACCTTGCTCACGCACGTAAGCCAGTGCAGGCTCGATTTCAGTGAAATTCGCGTAGGCACCCGTTGGAATTTGGTGACGAGCAAGGAAGTCTTTGGTAAACGCTTTAGAGCCTTCAAGTTGCGCTGCGGCTTGGGTAGGACCAAAGATTGGTAAGCCCGCTTCGCGGAACGCATCAACCACACCAATAACCAATGGTGCTTCTGGGCCAACGATAGTCAGTTCAATCGCCTTCTCTTTGGCGAAAGCAACAAGGCCAGCGATGTCTTCTACATCGATGTTTACGTTTTCTAGTTTTGGTTCTAGAGCCGTACCAGCGTTGCCTGGTGCAACGAAGATAGTCTCAACATTTGGGTTTTGTGCCGCTTTCCAGCCTAGCGCATGTTCACGACCGCCTGAACCAATGATTAAAACTCGCATATGAAAATCCTTAATCTTATAAATACCGTTTGCTCAAACTCAGATATTTCGCAAAGACCTGAGTATGGCCTCTCTAATTCAGTGGGACGAGGACAAGGCGACAAGTGAACTTATTCCTATGAGCATAGTATGCTATGTGATTAGGATAAGTGAACGCCGTCAACGCAGTTATCGTCCCAGTGAAGACGAGAGGATTAGTGGCGGAAGTGACGCATACCGGTAAAGATCATCGCCATGCCGTGTTCGTCTGCTGCAGCAATAACTTCGTCATCACGCATAGAACCACCTGGTTGGATAACACACTTGATGCCCGCTTCTGCAGCCGCGTCGATGCCGTCACGGAATGGGAAGAATGCATCTGATGCCATTACACAACCTTCAACCTGTAGACCTTCGTCTGCAGCTTTGATGCCTGCGATTTTCGCAGAGTAAACGCGGCTCATTTGGCCAGCACCTACACCGATAGTCATGTCGCTTTTCGAGTAAACGATCGCGTTAGATTTCACGTATTTCGCTACTTTCCAGCAGAACAGTGCATCTTTTAGCTCTTCTTCTGTTGGCTGGCGCTTAGAAACCACTTTTAGGTCGTCTAGGCTTACCATGCCTTGGTCGCGGTCTTGAACCAGTAGACCGCCATTCACGCGTTTCACGTCAAAGCCAGTTGTCTTCGTTGTCCATTCGCCACACTCAAGTAGACGTACGTTCTTCTTCGCGGCAACCACTTCAATCGCTTCAGCAGAAACAGAAGGTGCGATGATCACTTCAACGAATTGACGCTCAACAATAGCGGTTGCTGTTTCAGCATCCAGTTCTTGGTTGAATGCAATGATGCCGCCGAATGCAGATGTTGGGTCAGTTTGGTAAGCACGGTTGTACGCTTCTAGGATGTCTTTACCTAGAGCAACACCGCATGGGTTTGCGTGTTTTACGATTACACATGCTGGCTCGTTGAACTCTTTCACACATTCAAGCGCGGCGTCCGTGTCTGCGATGTTGTTGTAAGAAAGGGCTTTACCTTGGATTTGGCGAGCAGTAGAAACGGATGCTTCTTGTGGGTTTGCTTCAACGTAGAATGCGGCTGCTTGGTGGCTGTTCTCACCGTAGCGCATGTCTTGCTTCTTCTCGAACTGTTGGTTGAACGTACGAGGGAATTTGCTCTCTTCATCACCTTCTTTGTTCTCACCGTAAGATGGAACCATAGTGCCGAAGTAGTTTGCGATCATGCCGTCGTAAGCGGCAGTGTGTTCAAAAGCAGCGATGGCAAGGTCGAAGCGAGTTTCGAGAGTGAGAGATTTGTCGTTTTCGTCCATCTCTGCAATTACGCGGCCGTAATCACCTGCGTTAACAACGATAGTCACGTCTTTGTGGTTTTTCGCTGCAGAACGAACCATTGTTGGGCCGCCGATATCGATGTTTTCAACAGCGTCGGCTAGTGTACAGCCTTCTTTGGCAACGGTTTCTGCGAATGGGTATAGGTTTACGACAACCATATCGATAGGGTTGATGCCGTGCTTTTCCATCACGTCATCATCTTGGCCACGACGACCAAGCACACCACCGTGAACTTTTGGGTGAAGCGTTTTAACGCGGCCGTCCATCATTTCTGGGAAACCAGTGTAGTCAGAGACTTCGGTTACGGCGATGCCTTGTTCGGCAAGTAGGCGAGCTGTACCACCAGTAGATAGGATATCGACACCGCGCTCAGCAAGAGCTTGCGCAAACTCAACAATACCTGTTTTGTCTGATACGCTGATAAGCGCACGGCGAATAGGACGAGCGTTATTCATGCTTCCATTTTCCTCAAATTCACGGAGTTAAAGATGTTTGCCAAAAATGAACTTGTTTTTACCTCTTGGGGTAAAATATTGGCCAGTTTTGGTAAAGACCTTTGCAGGGTGTTTTCTGGTTAGAAAACAGTCTCCACATTTGATGGCGCGTATTCTAACCAATTTATTACAAAAAAGCTCGCGCAATCGTTTGGCATCTCAAAAATAATTGCAAAAAAGTCGTTCTTTAGCTTTAAAAGTAACGAGATAGTTAATAGGGAAAGTTATGTTTCAGATAGGTGAACTGGCAAAACGTTGTGGTGTGACTGCCGATACATTGCGTTTCTACGAGAAAAACGCGCTAATAAAACCCGCAGGACGAAGTGAGTCAGGCTATCGCTTGTATGATGAAGAGAATCAAAAGCAGGTGCACTTTATCCTCAAAGGTAAAGATCTTGGCTTGAGTCTGGATGAAATTAAAGACCTGTTAGAAATTAAGTTAGAAGCGACAGAACACAGCTGTGCAGAGGTAAAAGCCATTACTTCTGCCAAGTTAGAGCTGATTGATGGGAAAATTAACGAGCTGACGAAAATTCGCCGAGCGTTAAAGAAGATTAATGATGCTTGTTGTGGTCATACAGACGATGACGCCACACATTGCTCTATCCTTGCCGCACTTGAGTAGTCTCATTCTTGCATCACTTAACTTAAGTTTGCATTTTTGGCGACTTGCTTTTCTAGGTACATGCTGCTTTCCCACCTATAATCTTGCCTTTAGTTACTTGTAGGAATCGACCATTGTCTGATTCCTAGCGTAACGCTGTCTGTAGATACGAGAGTTTTCATACATGGTTGGAGTCTATTTTCAAATCAATGACTGGGTTTTGAGCGTTGATGAAAATAAGCTGTATCGACAAGATAGGGAAGTTACTGTTGAGCCACGCTTAATTAATCTTTTGCACTTCTTAGCGGAGCATGCGAATGAGGTGTTCAACCGCGAGGAATTGATTCAGTACGTTTGGGCTGGAGCGATTGTGACCGATCAAGTGGTGACTCAATCCATCTTTGAGTTGCGTAAGCTACTACGTGACGGTCGAGAGGAAAATACCAACTACGTTATCACGGTGCCCAAGCGTGGCTATAAGCTGGTAGCGAACGTGGTTACTATGACGCATGAAGAGTTTGTCACAAGTCGGCAAAATGAAGAGATCCCACCTTCTGTTGAAGAATCGGAAGAGGATTGTCTACCTATAGCACCAGCCGTTACCTTTCCTGCCGGTCCTCTAACTCGCGCAGTCTGCGAGATGTCAAAAGAGAAAAAAGCACCTCAGAGCAAAAACAAAATCAGCCCTTGGCGATTGGGAATTATGAACTTCATCTGGATCAGTATGTTGGTCGTAGTGATGGGCGTGTTTACCTACAAGCAGTCGGAAGTGCGTATTACCCAAGCCATCGATACCCATCTGATTGAGTTCAAGTTTCAAGATAATTTTACGAATGAAGGATTAAGCTACGATTTGGCAGACGGATTCGCCCAAAAGTTGATGTCCGACATTGCTCAAGTCAGTGATTACCGAGTCATACTAAAGAAGGCGTCGTTTACTTCTGGCATTGTGCCTGGTAAATCGGTTGTGGTGAGAGTTCGTGAGAATGACGGTGGCAGCTTTTTAGAGGTGGAATATCGCAATAACTCATCTGAGAAAGTGTTGTTTAGTCGTCAATACGCGTTAACCAGTAGTCATTTAAAGACAGTGCTTCAACAAGCGTCGTTGGATTTGATGCAAGTGCTGAAAGTATCGGATGCCAAATTGAAATCTACGATGCTGGTGGCGGGAATGCCAATGAATCCCGACGCGTTGGAGTTGTTTGTTCAGGCTAACCATTACCTTAATGTCTCTGATACTAAACAATTCCGCCAAGGTATCGACTTGATGGAAAACATTTTAGAAATCGAGCCGGATAATGCTTACGTTCAAGCTGAGTTGTTGATTGCTTACCATGTACAAAAGGCACTTGATTTCTCACAGGAGTTGAAGAAAGGGCGAATGCAGCAGCTCAGTGAAGCACTAGAGACTAATGTGAAAATGATGGTGGGGCCAATTCAACCGCGAATTTATGAAGCTTTAGCACTGCACGAAACCATCATTGGTGACATGGCGTTAGCCAAGCGGCATCTCGGACAGGCATTGAGGTTACGTGATTCAGTGCTTTCCTATGTGATTCGCGGTAAGCACGCCGAATTGGATGGTGATCTGGATTTAGCCAGTGAGTCTTACAGTGAAGCTTTCTATATTGATACGTCGGTTGAGACGTACCTGCTGTGCGAAAACTTGGTCTTCCCAAGTAACATGAAGGCGATTGATTACGCCATGTATCGCGCCGTTCACCCTTCTGTCGTTCGAATGCTTTAATTCTCTCGGACTCAACGTCAGTCTAATGCTAGCCCCTCATTTCGGTGAGGGGCTTTTTTGTCGCTGTCGAAAAGTGAAAAGGGTGAGGCGGTGGGGCAATGACTTACGAAGGAGCTAACAACGCAAGCTTGCAACGGGAATACATACCCGCTTCTCTATCTCTATTGATTGTATGAAGTGTCTGGCTGAGTTATGTGGCGAGAATGATTTTGATGCTTTCTTGCAGGCGAGATGAATATTGATGTGGGTCAAAAAGCGCGATCAGGGAGAGATTTATGGAATCAACACTTCAGGGAATTAACCCTTCGGGATGGGGAAGTTGATAGAGGTTGATAACTTTTATCGCGATGACCAACGAGTTGATGAGAGTTTATCTATCGGTAGAAGGTTTGATGTTTTTCTTATAACCGTATGAATAATATAGTTTTATATTTTTGTGTTTATCATGTTTATCTCAACTTGATGTTGATGAACTAATCATTTTATTGATAACACCAAGTTTATTTTTTTCCCGATTTTTGGGCGTAGTCTTCACTTCGAAATTTAGCGAGGTCGAGCAGGTTCTTCCTCATAGCATCTCGCTAATAACCATTCAGTTTGAGTCATGTTGACTCGAGTAGAATAGATTTGGAGATGTTATGTCATCGAATGCGAAAAAAATCGGCCTTATTGCCTGTACGGGTGTCGTAGCCGGTAACATGATGGGTAGTGGTATTGCACTATTACCTTCTAGTCTTGCCTCTGTAGGCTCTGTTTCAATCTTCAGTTGGCTGATCTGTTTGGTCGGTGCACTGAGTCTGGCGTTCGTTTACGCTCGTCTGGCAACCAAAAACCCACAAGAAGGTGGTCCTATCGCTTATGCTGGCGAAGTGTCTCCGGTATTTGGTTTCCAAACGGGCGTTCTTTATTACCACGCGAACTGGATTGGTAACCTGGCTATTGCCATTACAGGTGTTTCTTACCTTTCAGTATTCTTCCCTGTGCTTAATAACCCAATCCCAGCAGGTATTGCGACGATTGCATCGGTATGGATCTTCACTTTCGTCAACCTACTTGGTGGTAGCTGGGTAAGCCGTCTATGTACGCTTGGTCTAGTTCTTATCCTTATCCCAGTTGTTGGTACAGCTGCATTTGGTTGGACGCACTTCGATACTGCGCTTTACAGCCAAAACTGGAACGTATCAGCAGGCACTGACAGCCACGCGGTAGTAACAGCGGTTCTTATCTGTCTATGGTCATTCGTAGGTGTGGAATCAGCAGCGGTATCGACTGGTATGGTAGAAAACCCTAAACGTACTGTACCACTAGCAACTATGTTGGGTACTGGTATCGCAGGTGTGATTTACATCCTATCAACTCAAATGATCAGCGGTATGTTCCCAGCGTCAGAAGTTGCGGCATCAGGTGCGCCATTTGCACTAGCAACCACTGAGCTATTCGGTAGCTGGACAGCACCATTCGTATCAGCATTCACAGCGCTAGCATGTTTCACTTCGCTAGGTTCTTGGATGATGCTAGTAGGTGAAGCAGGTAAACGCGCAGCAAACGACGGCAACTTCCCTAAAATCTACGGCGAAACTGACAAAAACGGTGTGCCTAAGAAAGGTCTAATCCTTGCGTCAATCAAGATGACTGCGCTGATGGTTGTACTGATGTTCTTCAGCTCTAAAACAGCACACGCATCAGACCTATTCAACCAGCTAACAACTGACGCGGTTCTACTAACAATGCTGCCTTACTTCTACTCAAGCATTAACTTGATTCGCTTCGAAGGTATGACAACACGCAACGGCTTCGTAATGCTGTTCTCTGGTGTGGCTTGTCTGTTCTGCTTCATCGCACTAGCAGGTGCAGAGGGCGGTACGCTAACAGCAACCTTCATCGTGTCTCTAGTTATCTTGATGTTCTACAGCAAAAAAGCAGGTCTTGCTCAGTACGTGAAAATGCACGCTGACGACATGCCTGCCCAAGCAAGCAACTAATCCCCAAAACGCTGCCACTAAGGTGCCAGCCTATAACACCCAAATTCACGCGGCGCTCACCTTACTCATTGCCTGTAAATGGCAAAGAGCGCCCTCATTCGCCTTGGAGATGTCCAAATGAATATATTCGCTATCTTGAACCACATGGGTGTGTTCTTTAAAGAAGAGCCAGTTCGTCAACTTCACGCTGCTCTTGAGAAAGCGGGCTACGAAGTGGTTTACCCAGTAGATGATAAAGACTTGATCAAAATGATTGAGATGAACCCTCGCATTTGCGGTGTGTTGTTCGACTGGGATAAATACTCACTAGAGCTATGTGAACGTATCAGCCAAATCAACGAAAAACTGCCTGTTCACGCATTTGCTAACGAACAGTCTACTCTAGACATTTCACTAACAGACCTACGTCTAAACGTGAGCTTCTTCGAGTACGCTTTAGGTATGGCTGACGACATCGCTATCAAAATCAACCAAGCGACTGAGGCATACAAAGATGCCATCATGCCTCCATTCACTAAAGCGCTATTCAAATACGTAGAAGAAGGTAAATACACCTTCTGTACTCCAGGTCACATGGGCGGTACTGCATTCCAGAAAAGCCCTGCTGGTAGCATCTTCTACGATTTTTACGGTCCAAACACATTTAAAGCGGACGTATCAATCTCAATGCCTGAGCTAGGTTCTCTACTAGACCACTCAGGTCCACATAAAGATGCAGAAGAATACATCGCACGTACATTTAATGCAGACAGCTCGTACATCGTAACTAACGGTACGTCTACATCGAACAAAATCGTTGGCATGTACTCAGCACCTGCGGGCAGCACAGTACTGATTGACCGTAACTGTCACAAATCTCTGACTCACCTAATGATGATGAGCGACGTGACACCAATCTACTTCCGCCCAACTCGTAACGCATACGGTATCCTTGGTGGTATTCCACAAAGCGAATTCAGCCGCGATGTCATTGCAGAGAAAGTGGCGAAAACACCAGGTGCAACAGCACCAACTTACGCAGTAGTGACTAACTCAACTTACGATGGCTTGCTGTACAACACACAATTCATCAAAGAGTCGCTAGATTGTAAACACATTCACTTCGACAGTGCTTGGGTGCCTTACACTAACTTCAACCCAATTTACGAAGGTAAATGTGGTATGAGTGGTGAAGCGATGCCAGGCAAAGTGTTCTACGAAACACAATCAACACACAAACTGTTGGCAGCGTTCTCACAAGCTTCAATGATTCACGTGAAAGGTGACTTTGATAAAGAATCTTTCAACGAAGCATTCATGATGCACACTTCAACTTCACCTCAGTACGGCATTGTTGCTTCTACTGAAACTGCAGCGGCAATGATGCGCGGCAACACTGGTAAGAAGTTAATGCAAGACTCTATCGATCGCGCAATCCGCTTCCGTAAAGAGATCAAACGTCTAGAAGCAGAAAGCGACAGCTGGTTCTTCGATGTATGGCAACCAGAAAACATCGATACCACAGAATGTTGGAAACTAGACCCTAGCGATACATGGCACGGCTTCAAGAACATGGATGACAACCACATGTATCTTGACCCAATCAAAGTAACGCTATTGACTCCAGGGATGAATAAAGAAGGCGAACTAGAAGAATCAGGTATTCCTGCTTCGCTGGTGGCTAAATTCCTAGACGAGCGCGGCATCGTGGTAGAGAAAACAGGTCCATACAACTTGTTGTTCCTATTCTCAATCGGTATCGACAAATCAAAAGCAATGCAATTGCTACGCGGCCTAACTGAATTTAAACGTGGCTACGACTTGAACTTAACCATCAAGAGCTTCCTACCTTCACTATACAACGAAGACCCAAGCTTCTATGAAGGCATGCGTGTTCAAGAACTAGCACAAGCGATTCATGACCTAACTAAGAAATACAACCTACCTGAGCTAATGTACAAAGCGTTCGATGTACTTCCAGAAATGAAAGTAACACCACACGCAGCATGGCAAGAAGAGCTTCGCGGTAACGTAGAAGAAATCAAACTGGAAGAAATGGTTGGCCGCGTAAGTGCGAACATGATCCTTCCTTACCCTCCAGGTGTGCCACTAGTACTTCCTGGTGAAATGGTGACTCAAGAGTCTCGCCCAGTGCTGGACTTCCTAGAGATGCTTTGTGAGATCGGTGCGCATTACCCTGGTTTCGAAACCGACATCCACGGTCTGTACCAACAAAAAGATGGTAGCTACACCGTAAAAGTATTGAAGAACTAAGTTCCTCTCGAAGATGACGCCATTGGGAATGCAAGCATGCTCCACTCTTACGAGCTCAATGTGTCATCGAACAACCACGACATTTAGATATACCCCTAGCTAATCTGTCGTAAAAGAGAAGGGCAAGGATGCTCTGATCTTTTCTTCTATATAGAAGAAGCAATTTCCAAGACTTCACCTGAAGTACCCCAAGTAAAAAGCAAAGACCAAAGAGCAGTTCGTCATCGTTCTGCTCTTTTTTTTCATCTTTATATCGATAGAAAGAGAAAAAAGAACCAAGAGAGATAAGATCAGCAATCAAAATCACAAAGAAATCGGCGATCTTTTAATGCAGAAGTCAGGTGTTTCATCATGAAAAGATCCTCTGCAACCCGAAATATTAGACAAGATCGTTGAGTATCTATGCAGAATGCTCGTTATTTGTTCGGTTGAAAGTTTTTTTGCAAAAAACGCTTGTACTAATTTCTCAACTCCCTATACTGCGCACCCACCGACACGGAGTGAGACGAAAGTCACACAGCGAGTCGGAATTGAGAGAAAAGAAATTTGAAAAAAATGCTTGACTCTCTCACGGTGTGAAGTAAGATACGCACCCCTAACGACGAGCAACTAAGTTGTTGAAAATGTTAGAAAAGCTCTTTAAAAATAAGAACCTATCAATCTGTGTGGGCACTCGTTGATGATAATCCAATTAGATACCTCGGTATCAAATTAGGTTTCAATGAAAC
>NZ_JAWOWL010000052.1:0-26100 GCF_033340395.1 Vibrio sp. 1159
TGAAACTCAGTATATTGTATAAAAGTCGCTCAACTTTAGGAGGTTTGGTTTCTCGTCTGAATTACGCAACAAAGCCATAGAGAGTATGTACTTTCATTGTGCGAAAGCGGTGATGAGAGGGAAACTTTGGTCTGATGACTATAAAGTAAATCGCTCAATTCTCCCTTCATTAGCTCAAATCTTTAAAGATCAACAAAAGTTAGAAAGTAAAGCGCTTAATCAAGAAGAGATGTTGAAATATTACCAATCTAGCCTTTAGAACGAGCGTGGTAATATATTGAAAAGATAGAAAAATCAGGTTCGACCGTACTATGAGGAAGTATGGATTAGGTTTAGTGGGGATGTTACTGTCTCAATAGCGTTAGTTCACAAATAAACAATTGTTAGTCCAAATTTTAAAATGAAAAATGCAGGAAAATTTACTCTAGAAAATTACGTTTTGGCTAGTCCGGGAGTTAGGTGTGTTGGACAAATGATTGATCTTTTTGTCAGTTTTAGCATTTTTACTCTCGTTTTATGGGTCGGCTTAGAAATCGGTATTGAAAAAGAGCTTGTGCGCGCTATAGCAGTAACTGCGACTGTATCGTATTACCTTTTTTCTGATTGTTTACCAAATGGTCAAAGTGTGGGTAAAAAACTTTTGGGCATTGCAGTTATAAGTGCAAGAACGGGTAAAAAGTGCAATATTTTTCAGTCGCTCTTTCGAAATGTTATTACTCCATTCTTCGGTTTTATTGACTCAATTTTCATTCTTGGTAAAAAGAGGCAACGTCTCGGTGATAAGTTAGTGAGAACGGTGGTGGTAGTGCACTAAATTGATAGCGCTGAGGACTAGGGTTCAAGTCGGGCTTTGTTTTCGTGGTGGAACAGCCTCGCTTAGGAGGTAGCGTTACTCACATACTTAATGTAGCGTTGTAAGAAAATTGGTATTGGAGTCCAAGTTTTATGTCAGAAAAAGAGAAAATGTTAGCAGGTGAGCTTTATGACCCAAGTGATGAAGAGTTATTAAAGTTAAGGTTGAGCGCTAGGTTACTAACTGAAAAATTGAATGCCACGTCTGTTGAGCATAAACAAAAGCGAGTTCAAATAACTAAGCGCTTGTTCGGCACAACAGGGGACGATATTCATGTTGAATCTTCTTTCAATTGCGACTACGGATCCAACATTCACGTTGGAGATAATTTTTACGCTAATTTTGGTTGTGTGATTTTGGATGTTGCGGAAGTTAAGTTTGGTGATAACTGTTTACTTGGGCCTCAAGTTGGCATTTATACTGCGACTCATCCCTTAGATCCTATCGAGAGGAACAGTGGTTTAGAGCTAGCAAAGCCCATAAACATTGGTGACAATTGTTGGATAGGTGGCCATGCCGTAATCAACCCTGGCGTAACACTTGGGAACAACGTGGTGGTAGCCTCTGGCGCAGTCGTTACAAAGAGTTTTAGAGACAATGTCGTTGTTGGTGGCAACCCAGCCAGAGTACTGAAGGAAATCGTCACTAAGTGATAATAAAGTATATGGACTATTTTGAGCCTGAGTTTAGGACTTGTGATCAACTCACCCCAAGCTTTGATGCGTTCAACGGTTACTTGTTGACGCACTTGAATGTCTAAAATTTGCTTCAATATAGAGTCGTTACACGTGGCGCTTTTGTCGTGCGTTGAGCTTGTTTAAAAGTCTCATACGAAATCATTTGTATTACGTGTCTCATACTTTTATTGGATTTTCGTCACCAATAACAAACCAAAAGGCTGACCCCAAAATGTTAGTAACAAAGATTGAAACGGAACGATTAATTCTAAGAGAGCTAGTTGAAGATGATGCAAGCGAATTGTTTGACATCTTCTCAGACCATGAGGTCATGAAATATTGGAACTCTGGCCCTTGGGTTTCAATTGAAGAAGCGCGGACATTTATAGCCAAGAGTACACAGGCCATGAATAGCAATACAGAAGTGACACTAGGCATCTTCCTAAAGAGCAATGGCCAACTTCTGGGTAAGATAATGCTGTTTAATCACGTGAAAGAGTCTAGGCGCGCAGAAATTGGCTTTGGCGTTAGTCGTCATTTCTGGGGTAAAGGCATTGTATTAGAGGCGGGAACTGCATTAATCGAACACGCATTCAAAACACTGAATCTACGTCGAATCGAGGCTGAGATAGATCCAGACAATGCTTCTTCAGGTAAAGTCTTGGAACGGTTAGGTTTTATAAAGGAAGGTTTCCTAAGGCAGCGTTGGGAAGTGAATGGAGTAGTCTCAGATTCCGCAATTTACGGGTTGTTAGCTAAACCCCTGGACAGCGTTTAGTACCCGGCCTTAAAAGCATCTAATAGATCTAGCCTGCTCGTACTCAATACACAGCCTTACACTTGACGGCGAGGTTTCTTGAATTGACTTGGTGGTCACTGAATGTACTATCAAGGATAGGACTTACTGCAAGGATAGCAGCATGAGCGAGAAATTATTTTGGGTTAATCCCTACCAAACAGAACTTAACTCAAGAGTGACCAATGTAGACGGAAATAAGGTTGAATTGGACCAGACTATCTTCTTTGCAGAGTCTGGAGGCCAAGAGAGTGATAAAGGAACGATTAATGGTATTCCGGTTTTGATTGCTCAAAAGTTAGGTGTTCGACTTATTTACACATTGGAATCCTCTCCAAATTTTACTCTTGGTGACATTGTAACTACGAATATTGATTGGAAGCGTAGATACGCCTTAATGAAGCTACACTTTGCGGCTGAAGTGGTGCTCGAGATGTTTTATCAGCGTCGGGAAGGCATTGTTAAGATAGGCGCGCATATTTCTGAAAATAAGAGTCGCATAGATTTCGAGTGGTCTGAAAGTATTGGCCCGCTATTGAAACTGATGTGCAAGATTTGATTAACTCTGATTCAGTTATTATTAGTGACTTTTCCGATCAAGAGAGCGAAAGAAGGTATTGGAGAGTGGATGGGTTTGCGCAAGTACCTTGCGGTGGCACTCATTTAAAGCGCACATCAGAAGTCGGCCAAATTCAATTAAAACGCAAGAACATCGGTAAAGGCAAAGAAAGGGTAGAGATAACCTTATGCTCGTAAGTCGATAGGGCATTAGAAATAGATTCCTAACACGTGGCATTTTAATTCATGGTGAGATTCACATTTGCGATATGATGGTTGAGATTGAGGGCGTGTTGGCTACTTCTTAACGAAAGGTTACAGGGGCGAGAGGATGATATGTCGAAAGTAACATTGAAAGGCTTTATTTTAGTTCCGGAAAAGGATTTAGAATTAGTAAAACATGCGTTAATAACTCACAAAAGGCTCACGTTAGAAGAGCCGGGCTGCCTTACTTTTCTTGTGACTCAAAGCTCGACTAATCCTTTTCGTTTTGATGTCTATGAGGAGTTCGTCGACAAAGCCTCTTTTAAGCAACATCAGGAAAGAGTTCAAGCCTCACATTGGGGAAAAGTAACTGCCAATGTTAAACGTCAATACGAAATCTTTGAATGTGTGCATGACTAATCGAATCGGAGTGATTTAGAGCGTTTACACTTTGCTTTTCATGTTGCTCTACGCTCTACTATGTTGCTTTATTCAGCTATTCACCTGGCTTAGTGTTCTTAATACTTTGCCGTATTAAATCTAGAAATTTTAATGGAAGTGTTATGTTTAGAGTTGTGTATGAATGGCGTGTGCCAAGTGAAAAAATGGATGAGTTTCAAAATATATGGCGTTCGACGACAGATTCAATTCATCAGTCAGTAGAAGGGGCGCTTGGTAGTTTTATGCTTCGTTCTTACGATGTACCGGAAAAGGTTTTAACTATTGCCAAGTGGCGAACACGTGAAGACTGGGAGCGGTTTTGGGGAACTAGTAACCCAGAAAAAATGAAGAAGATGAGTGAAATTGCAGAGCGTATTTCAGTTGAACCATTCGATGAAATTGAAGATAGAACTAAGTAGGGCAATAGAAACGTTAAAGTGATGCCTAATGAACAGTTTGGCGGACAATATGAAAGACAACCTTAACCAAGGAATAGGGTTATGCAGATTTTAATCGTTGGAGGTAGTAAGGGTCTAGGAAGGTTCTTGGCTACGAACTTACAGGGTACAGAAATTTATGCGATTTCTAGATCAAAGCTAGTTGAGGAGGGAGTCGCTTCTGCTTGTATTGACGTTGATCCCGGTAAAAAGCCAGATTATACGTGCTTCAAAGGTGTAGAGTTTGACATCATAGTTTATTTGGCGTCCATGTGGGGAGAGTCTTCAGAATTGACAACAAACGAACTGATTGAGTTTATGAATGTTGGCCCGATTGGGTATCTTAATTTAGTCAATGAGCTTAACGCTTTAGGTTCACTTAACGATAAATGCAATATTGTATCTATTGGCTCTACAGCAGAGCTTTCAGAAAGTAGTGAATACCCTGCATTCGCCCTCAGTAAAAGATTACTCAAAGATATTTCTAGCCAGCTGCAAAACGTTTATCGTGATTACCGCTTTACTCACTTTACAATAGGTGGGATCGGGCATGCTGAAGAGGAACGTATTGAGTATTCGAGTGTTTTGGAGATTATAAATATGCTAACCAAGCTTGATCCAAACACATACCTTTCAAATATGCATATAAAGTCCAAGCTAGGAATGTAGCTCTCAAGCTGTATTACGTACCTGCTTCTATGGTTTGGCATCATGTGCATTCTTTTTATTGAGCTATGGTTATAACTCCAATGAAAGGAGTTTACTTATGTCATACATTGATGGGTTTGTCGCTGCAGTGCCGACAGCGAATAAAGAAAAGTATATCGCACACGCAAAAATAGCAGCAGAAATGTTCAGGGAGTTTGGGGCCTTAAAGGTTGTTGAGACGTGGGGGAGTGAAGTACCAGATGGTGAGATCACATCATTTCCCATGGCAGTTAACGCTGAAAGCAACGAAACCGTTGTGTTTTCGTGGGTAGTCTGGCCTTCAAAAGAAGTTCGGGACTCATTCGAGGATCATGGGTGATCCTCGAATGAGTCCAGACAATAACCCAATGCCCTTTGATGGAAAGCGTCTCATTTATGGCGGATTTGATGTTATTTTGGAGCAGTAAAATACCAAAGAATCTCAACTCGATTCGTGACACTTGGTGTTTTAATCAGTATTACGCTTCTGATGTACGTTCAATAGAGTATTCCGCGATAAGTGTTGATAAAACTCCACTTGGAGGCTTAGAGTAAAAATGGAAGAGATAAATTATTCACTGATTGTCGTATCAGCTATCGCTGCCATCGCTAGCCCCGGACCTGCAACTCTTGCGATAGCAGGCACGTCAATGAACCACGGTCGACGCTTTGGAGGGTATTTGGCTGCAGGTGTTTTAACGGGGTCTTTATTTTGGTCAACCTCAGCCGCTTTTGGTCTCGCAACCATACTCTATAGCAATGTTTGGCTTTTTGAAATTCTTAGATATTGTGGGGCATTTTATCTTTTATTTTTGGCTTTAAAGTCCGTACATTCTGCCTGCAACATCGAGCAGCTAAAGTTACCCAAAACATACGTAACGACAGAGAAGGGTAACTACTTAACCGGAGTGTTAATTCACTTAACTAACCCAAAAGCTATTCTGTTTTTTGGTGCGCTTTATTCGATAGGGGTTCCTCCTACGGCCAGTCCGTTGGAATTGTTGTCGGTCATTTTTGTTGTAGGGCTGGTTAGTGCTTTGGTTTTCTTTGGCTATGCTTTTCTTTTCGCGTATAAAAAGGTCAGGCAAACCTATCTCAGATCCAAAGCAGTTTTTGAAGGCGTGTTCGCGTTATTTTTTGGTGTGGCAAGTATTAAGTTGCTGCTTAGTGAGGCAGGAAAATGAAGCAAAAAAGGCTTGAAGAAATAAGAATAGATAATCTATCTCAGGGCAATCGCATGAAAGTTCCCATTTTTAAAGGGCTCTCGTCAAATTAGTATCTTCTAATTTACAAGGCGTTTCTTCTACATTCATCACAACATTGGAAACTCATTAAGGATCATTTTGAGTGATTTTGAATGGTTCTGTAACTTAAACGGAGCCAGATTATGACGACAATAACGAACCCATTTATGCATTTCGAAGTGATAAAAGATTACCGTCAAGCCGCTAAGGTAGAGCACAAATTGTCAGACATTATTTTGTTGACGATCTGTGGTGTGCTATCCGGTTTTGATACCTGGGAAGGTATCTGTGATTTTGGTGAAAGCCGAACCGATTTTCTTAAGTCATTGGGTGATTTTGACAATGGCATTCCGTCGTCAGATACCATCGCTCGCGTCATGGGCATGGTGAGCCCGTCAGCGATGCAAAAGGCATTCATCAGTTGGATGAAAGATTGTCATCAAATCACAGATGGCGAAGTGGTAGCAATCGATGGAAAAACCGTTCGCGGTTCTTACAATAAATCTGAAGAGCGCTCAGCAATTCATATGGTGAACGCCTTTGCCACGGCGCAAGGTCTTTGTCTTGGGCAATCTAAAGTTGATTGCAAAACCAATGAAATTACAGAGATCCCCAAGTTGTTGGAATTGCTAAATATATCTGGTTGCTTAGTGACGATTGATGCAATGGGTTGTCAGAGAAAAATCGCCCAAAAGATAGTCGATAAAAATGCTGATTACTTACTTGCAGTGAAAGGAAATCAAGGTTCACTGGAGAAAGCGATAGGTGAGTTTTATCGCCCCTCAATGCTGCAGGGATTTTCAGAGGGAGACAGCTATGCGAGCCAGGGAAAAGGGCATGGGCGTGAGGAAACACGCTGTGCATTAGTGACGAATGAGCTGTCATTTTTAGGTGATTTAGAGCATGAATGGCCGGCGCTAAAAAGCGTGGGTATCATGGTTAATATGCGTAAAACAGAAGGGTCCGCGACAGAGGAAGATATGTCGGTTCGCTTTTACATCAGTTCAAAGAAACTTAGTGCGAAAGAACTGCATGATGCAACGCGTTCTCACTGGGGAATCGAGTCGATGCACTGGCAGTTGGATGTTAGTTTCAGAGAAGATGCATGTCGCATTCGAGTCGATGATCGCGCAGAGGCTTTTTCAAGGATCAGACAGGCGTGTTTGAACCTTTTAAAGCAAGAAACGAGCTTTAAGGGAGGCCTTCAACGTAAACGAATGAAGTGTGCGATGGATGTAAACTACTTAAGCAAGGTTCTCAGAGCCCTTGAATAACGGGGATGTTCATGCGATTTCCGTGTAATCTATCTGATTTGACGGTCTATTAAGTATACTAAGTGGCCGATTTGTTAACTTCCATAAGAGCTGCTGGCTAGAAAAAGCTTACAACCAAACGATGCTAAATATTATCATTCAAAGGGCTAACAAAGGCCCATAATTTAATTCGTATCACTGTTCATGATTGTGCTCTTCGCGCAGTGCTGTAGTATTAGTAACGTGTTGTTAATACTAAATATAACCAATTGAAACCTGGACGTTGCATTACTTGTAGTTCGATGAAATGTTATCCCGCAAGACGTTAATTTGGAGAAAAGAATGGATTCAAACTCACTATTATTATTTGTTGTCGCTTGTCTCGCTATCAACATGATTCCTGGACCTGATGTAATTTATATTGTTTCCAATACAATGAAAGGTAAATTATCTGCTGGGTTGAAAGCGGCTCTGGGGCTTGGTATTGGTTACTTTTTTCATACACTAGCGGCATGTTTAGGTTTGTCAGCAATAATTCTGAGTTCATCTTTGGCTTTTAGCGTTGTTAAATGGTTAGGGGCCGCTTACCTAGTTTATTTAGGTGTTCAGTCATTACTGTCTATGTGGCGTGGAGAAAGTAAAATCGTTGAAAACAAAAATGTTGATAATAATAAAAATGTGTTTGTTCAGGGGGTTATCGTCAGCGTCTTGAATCCAAAAGTAGCGCTATTCTTTCTCTCGTTTCTGCCTCAATTTATTGATACGTCTGCAAGCTCAACATCAATGCAATTATTAGTACTTGGCTTGCTGTTCAGCGTACTTGCGACGACATGTAACGTTTTGTACGCCTCTGTGGGTAATTGGGTATTTAGTCGTCCACACTCTCAGCGTTATTCAAGAACTCTTGAAGGTGTTTCAGGTATTCTACTTATCAGTCTAGCGAGTAAAGTGGCATTTAGTGATCGTTAGATACAGGGCATTTTATTCTCGTGATTATTATATGGCTAATGTTTGCTCAATCTATACGCTAAATGAGTGCTATTGCATAGGTTGAATCACAAATTTCAAAAATACCAATAAGTGAACGTATTTATTTATAGTATGGTTGGCGCGATTTTATCGTAGCTAGGTTAATAACATGAAAAATAAAGTAATTCTGTGTTCCGCATTCCTTTTGGGTTTGTCAGGTTGTGCTTCTGTTCCTACTGTTGATTCGACAGTATCAAATCAAATGAAATCATTTGAAGCACCTCAAAAGGGGAACGCAGGGATTTACATTTATCGAGAAGACGCTTTTGTCGGAGCAGCGCTTAAAAAGTATGTTTACGTCGATGGGGAATGTATTGGTGAAACCGCTCCTGGTGTATTCTTCTACCATGAGGTCGAAGGCAATAAAGAACATCAAGTAAGTACAGAGTCTGAGTTTTCTGAAAATCACTTAACTATCTTAACGGAAGAGGGCCGTAATTATTTCGTTAATCAATACATTAAAATGGGTGTATTTGTTGGTGGTGCGGGCGTAGAACTCGTAGACGAAAGCAAAGGTAAAGCAGAAGTACTAAAAGTCGACATGGCAGAAAAAGGAAACTGTTCTTCGATCTAGTTTTACTAACAGACGCTTTTTAGATTAAAAAACACATTATCAATGTAACCCAACGCTTGATGAGATCCATTCAGCGTTGGGTTTTGTATTTTTGGCAAACAGTATACCTATTTCAGACCGCATGATTTGCCACCTCCTAGCTTGAGCCAATTTATCGTTCAAAGTATCTACTTGTGAAACGTGAATTTTCGAGAGGATTTCGTAGGGAGCAATCCTACAAACGCGATTAACTGATATATCATTCCATCATTAATCTTGTCGAGTGTATTGCTAAACTAGGTAGCGGTGTGTCTCCTCTCATTAAACAAATAATAGGTATATCAGTTTTAGCTTCTATGCCTTTACATCATGCACTCGGAGCGCAATTTAAAATCAAAGGGCTAACACCAATATTAGAGAAAAATCTTGAAAGTCACCTTACACCACTAACGAAACTCTCTGTTTCAAACATTACCTCAAATCGACTAACGCAGATGGTTAATAATACGTTAAACCCTTATGGCTACTATCATTCCGAGCTCAGAGTTCAGAGATCCGAGAATGATCTCATCACGCTTGAGGTCGACGCTGGGGAGGTGATGTTGGTGGCAAAATCTAACCTTGCCGTGTCGGGGGAGGCCTGTAACGATCAGGATTTCATCGAACTAATCAATCAAGCTCAACTTAAACAAGGGCAGCCGTTGCTTCATTCTGAGTACGACACACTAAAACGAAACTTGATTTCATTGGCTCAGCAAAAAGGTTACTTAGATGGGCGTTTTATCGAATCGTCTTTGGAAGTCATTCCAAGCTTGAATCAAGCCCATGTGAATCTGCATTTCTCTAGTGGTTCTCGTTACCAATTTGGAGAGCTCTCTGTCCTTACGTCGGGTATCGAAACGGCACGAATAGAAGCGATGAGAACGTTTGAGGGGGGCGACGATTTTGATACTTTGAAATTGAGTCAATATCAGGCCGATCTCTCCAGTACTGATTGGTTTCGCAGTGTGATTGTGAAAGCGGATTTCGAGGCGATATCCGATGGTCATAAGGTGCCGATAGAAGTGCTCGCAGAGCCGAGTTCACGCAATATTGTGCAAGTCGGTGGTGGGTATTCGACAGACTTGGGATTACGCGCTTCGCTAAACTGGACCAAGCCTTGGTATAACGCACGTGGACACAGTTTTGAGGCACAAGCGTACGCTTCCAAACCGGAACAATCGCTATTACTTGGCTACAAAATTCCCACCCAAAATGTCCTGACGGATTACTACGGGATTCAGTTTGAATCTAAGCATGTCGACTATCGAGACACATCGAGTTTTTCCAATGGTTTATCGTTTGAAAAACACTGGCAGTTAGACAGTGATTGGCAAAGCACCATGCACGTTCGTTATTTGCAAGAAAGTTATCGACAAGCGTCGGAGAATAACGAATCACAGTTGTTATTTCCGGGGGTGACATTTTCACTACTTGATCGCAAGAACGATCAATTAGAAGTAAAGCACCGTCACGTTTACTCATTGGAATACTCAGACCCTAATTTTTTCTCCGATTCTCGTTTGCTGCGTATTGAAGGCAACAGTGTGCTGTCTTGGGATATTAGTGAAAAACACAAGTTTCACTTTCGTTCCAATGTCGGTATTAATGTCGCTGACACTTTGAGCGATATTCCATCATCATTACGTTTCTTTGCGGGAGGTGATGGCAATCTTCGTGGTTATGGTTATGAATCCATCTCTCCGAGAGACGAAAATGGCGATTTAACGGGTGCTCGTTACATGTTTACTGCTGGGTTGGAATATCAATATCAGGTCTACAGCCAACTGTGGCTTGGGGCATTCTATGATGTTGGTGATGCCTTCAACGATAGGGTGGATTGGAAAAGCGGTACAGGGCTGAGTTTGATATGGAATTCAAAATACGTGCCCGTCAAAGTGGATTTTGCTTACGGTTTAGATGCTCCGCAAGGAGACCAATTCCGTGTTCACTTTTCGCTAGGCACGCAGTTTTAGCGGACATTAAAAAGGCTCTCATCCTTGCAGATAGAGAGCCTTTTAAGTCTTGATTGTTTAGAGTTCGAACTCACCATTCAGTTTCTTGAATATCCAGTTAGGCGCCTTATGCCATACACCATAGTTTGGATTCTTAGTATGGGTTTCATTCATTGATTGCCACTGAGTTTGGCCTTGTCCATCTCGAGATACTCGCCAAAACAGTTCATCTTTTTGTCGGGTTAAGTAGTGCATGACATGTTCTGCAAAGGCTTCGCTTTGGACCAACACACCAAATTCCACATTGAGGAAATCCGATCTTGGGTCGAAGTTTGATGAGCCGATATAAGTTAGCCGATCATCGAGTATCACCGTCTTGTTGTGATAATAAGTATCCGCATGGAAGTAATGGTCATCATTTTTCGCTTGGTTTTTGTACTCAAGTATATGAACGCCCTTATCCAACAGGGTTTGGCGATGTTTCTCGTAATAAGCCGGAATAAAGCCAGAATCATTAGAAGCAGACGAGTTCGTCATTAACGTGATGTCCGCTTTTTGCTCCACCAAGGTATCAATAAAGGCAAATTCACCATCACTCGGTACCACGTAAGGCGTTGATATCACTGCTTTGGATGCAGTGGTTGTTTGTTGCCAAACTTGGTGTTCTGCCCGTTTTCTAAAGTAGGGTTTGTTGTTTTCTAACTTGTCTAATGAGTCGAAAACGGGGGTGACTTGCGCAGCAATGAAGTCGGGACTGGTCAGTTTTTTAACCTGTTTTTCAACTTCAGCCAGAATGATGCTTTTGTCTTTCTCACCTTTATTAAGCGCTTTAGTAAACGCGGAATAGTTTGGGGTAACGTTAACGATGTTTTCTATTGGCGTGACATGCTCGCTGTCCCAAAGTTGTTGGTAGTTCTGGGCGAACGCTCGAATAATGCTGCCTTTGAACAAGACATCCATATCAAAGAAGTTGGCTTTGCGGCTGTAACCAAAATAGTCGTCGCCAATGTTACGTCCACCTAGAATCATCCATTGATGGTCGACGTTGAAGTACTTCTCGTGCAGACGATTGTCCAAACGTTGTTGGTGAGTAGAGAAGTTGACGACGCGACCAATCCAACCTGACTTACGTGAATCAAACGGATTGAATAAACGAATTTGAATGTTGTCGTGAGCGCTGAGATCAGCAAGCCATTTCTCGTTAAAAATCAATAAATCATCGAGAGTGAGTCGAACTTGCACGCCTCGATCTGCTGCTTGTTTGAGTTCATTGAGTAGCATCAAACCAAGCGTGTCACTCTCCCAAGAAAAGTAAGTCATATCGATGCTTTGCTGAGCGTTTCTTACCAGTTCAACACGACGAGCAAAGGCTTCTGGAGCGGTAGGAATTAAGTAAACTTCGGCTTGATGCTGAGTAGTTTGCCAATTGGCTTCAAAATCCGGTTCAACTTGAGGGTAGGGCTGGGCACAGCCAACCAACAGCGCGCCGAAGATAAAGAGTAGCAGAGCACGAATGGCGTTAGGAAACATGAGTAAACCTTCCTAATTATGTTCAAGGAATAAGGATGAAAAAAGCCAGCGAACTGGCTTTTAGGTATTCGGTAACGAGTTTTTAGTGACTGAAGATAACGTTACATGTGACTCAGAATCAGCCCAAGTTCCTCGAGACCGTTGAGGCGACCTTGGCGCAGTTTTGGATCGATGCCTGAGTGATGAGCATTGTCCCAGTCTTGTGTGGATTGAATACCGCCATCGTTATCGATCAGCAATACTCGGTCAGTCGCGCTGTTGTATTGGAAGTCCTCAAATAAACGTTCGCTAAACCACATACGAGAGAGCTCGTTCATCATTGCTTTGTCTTTGCTACCTGGACGAACACTTGAACCATCAAGCTTTAATGCTTTATTAAACACAAATGGTAATTCCGATGCATTGCAAGCGCCGACAATACAACTGATGCTTTTGAGTAAATCGCCAACGTCGAGATCGCCATTTTCACCTTTGGTATTGTAAGTCCATACGTTGAATCCAGGTTTGTAGTCAAAGTAGTAGAAGCTTGGCGTTGCCCCTGTTGCTTCTTCAGTTGAAACTTTATGACGGTTTGGACCCGTGAAGAGCAAATCATGCAACGTGGTTTTGAATTGCTGCATGTTTTTGGTCGCACCATTTAGTTCGCTTTCATCGTTGGGGAAGAAGTCAGCCAGAGCAAGTAACTCCGTTGTTGAATCGGAGTTCCCCAAACCGAAGAACAACTTAGTCATCGCCTCATAAGCGGTGCTAGGCAGCAGTTCCAATAAGTCAGAAAGATCGAGTTCAATCGAAGCTGAATCGTTGAGTAATGAACGATATTCGGTGCGTAAACGGTTTAAGTTCGTTTCCGATTCTAGCCACTCCACCATGTATTCGACGATTAAGTTTTCGTCACCACTTTCAATGATTTCTGGCGCTTCTTGGCTCAAGATTTCAATAATAGTTGGGATCAAAAATGTCAGGCTCGGCAGCATGCCTAGAGTATTGCTTTCTGCACTGTTTGAGCCAATTACCGTCGGTACGATCCATTCACTCTCAATCGCTTGTTCAGTAAAGTGATAGCCTGGAACTTCTTTCACTAGAAACGCTGGTGGGCGATGCTCGATGTAAGGCGCAAATGGCATCAACGTAGCTAATGGGCTGTTGTCGCGTGTTGGACTGATAACCGGAATATTCGCAGCGGTCAGTACCCAGTTTTTGAGACGCTGAATAGGATCAAGCATCTCGCTCTGTACCTTCATAACCTCTTCAAGTGGTAGTAACGTCAGATCTTCAACGCTTTGCTCTGGTCTTTGGCTCTTGGCAACATCGTAACTTTTATATTCAAAGCCGTAAGCGTTGCTTTGCATGATGGCACGTTGAAAGTGCTCACCTGCGATTGCAGCATCGCCTTTTGATTGCTGTAAAATTCCTACCGACATGGCACCCGCACCTTGACCCATGAGTGTCACATTCTGCGGATTGCCGCCGAATGCCTCTATGTTTTGTTGAACCCATTCAAGCGCGTGTTTTTGATCACCTAGGCCAAAGTTACCGCCCTCAGGGTTGTCCAAACCATCGACCCAAACACTGCCCAGCAAGCCCAAACGATAGTTAAAAGTAACAGCAATAAACGGGTTACCATCGTCAGCACCTTGTGCAACCACCATATCACCATGAATCAGCGGTTCTGAGCCCGCGCCGTATTCAAAGTCTCCACCGTGAATAAAGACATAAACTGGCAAATCTGCGTACGCTTCTGTCCCGGCTGGTCGCCAAATGTTTAGATTCAAACAATCTTCTGACTGCGTTTGTGTGGTGGTTTTTAACTGCGGACACGCATCACCGAACTGAGTCGCATCAATATCGCCTTCAAGTGGGGCCACAATGCTGTGTTGAAAGCGGTCTGCTTGCGCAAATTGGATACCTTTGAACGCCTCTACCGCTGCCAGTTTTTCATCCGCATCAAGGGGTGTGATGACAAGGGACTCTTTAGTGGCTTGAATGGTCGCATCACCAATTTCCAAAGAGATTTGCTCTGGCGGTAACGGTTGTAATGGCTCCGGATCGTAAGGAACGCTAGGTTTACTTGAATCATCACCACAAGCCGCTAAGGCAAGAGTGATGGTAATGGCTAAAGTTGAGCGATTGAGTAAAGTCATTGTTATGTCCAAAAAGTCATTTGGTGCGTACACCGAAAATGTTAAACGGCATCTAACAAGCGACGTCCTGACGCTTTGGCATTAATCCGTGAATGGTTGGATGGCTTGTTGAATTGATGGCTCAAATGGTAGGACATCGGCGACAGTTTCAGTAATCGCCTTTGTAGGATGCAGTCCTACCATCGTATAGGGGCGGGCTCTTCCTGAGAGCTAGAAACGGTAACCAAGATTTAAGGTCACTGACTCTCGAGTTTCCCCTTTGTTATAGAGAAAGGTCAGGTTGTAGTTTTTGCCGATTTGCTTATTGAAACCAGTCAAAAACGCCCATTGATTAAGATCTACACCAATGTCGTAATCGAATTCGATATCACCGCTTTTTACATGCCCGTCCATTCGAGCGTCCAGTCCTTGATATTCTGCTCCGACAAAGAACTGCGTGCGATAATCGACAAGTTGATAACCCAACATCGGCTGTACAGTAACAATACCATCGCCCCAATCATCTAAGCCCTTTAAGCGAGTTTGCGAATAGGTACCAGTGACAGAAGCAAAGAATTCTTTATAGCCAACCGAAAGGGTTGTACCTATACCACGAAGGTCATATTCCAAATGCAGCGGCACGTCTAGGCGTCCGCGACTACAAAGTGCAGATAAACCATCGCAAAACTTATCACCTAATCCTGGCAGTTTATCGTTCAGCTTATCTTTTATGTACTGGCCACCTTCACCCGTGTAGGCGGCATCAACATTGGCATCGACATTAACTTTTCCGATGTAACCAAATACATTCCAAAATGGCAGGATGTTTACATCGCCACGAAGCGTCATGCTCTCAGCACTCACGATGCCGACACTGTCTTCTGGATCAAACAATTCATTAAGGCCGATGCCTTCAATCGTGAAATCATTAAATGGAATATTCATATCTTGATTTCGATACGCTAGCGATACACCAAACGGCAGAGGCAAATCGATACCTTGACGACGAACCATATCACCCATTAAAGGAAAAACGCGGTCTAGCTTAACACTGGCTTCTTGCATGCGTGGATCAGAGACCTCATTCAAGCGTTTTTCGTCTAGTACTTGCACGCCAAGCTTATCTTCATAAATCGCTACCGGTTTTACGCTGCTCATCATTTCGAGGGGTTTATTTTTCTTTGAACCAACTATCTTGGTGTTTTTACTGGCAATCGCAATTTTGCCTGATGTTAACTTCTGGAAGAGGATCTCTTGATCGTAAGAATCCACTTGGTAGTTGTGATGTGTGAACGGTTTATCGTTGGTAATGACCATACGTTTCGGTTCACCATTAACCAACTCAATATCAACGCTTAAAAAGCGAAAGTAGGCGATATCTTGAGGAAGACCGTATTTTGAGTAATTAAAACTGATGATCACATTACCATTCTGATCCTCTTTGGCTCTTACTGATGACGGATCAAAACTCTCTGCGTAGTTTCGAAGGCGGTATTCTGTTCGTGTGAAAGCTTCGATCTCATCAAGTACTTTTTCATTTTCATCGAGTTGTTCAGGGTTGTACTTGATACGCAGATCAATGTTGCCTTTGTTATCGGTGTTCTTGACCAAGTAGACGGACGAATCGCGAACGCTATCACCGATTTTAACACTTCGGTGGGCATGCTCGACCAAATGCTCGCCTTGAACTAGAGAGCTGATGGCCAGTTTTGGTAAATCATGACTGATACCATATTTGTCGAACAGTGCTCGGCCTTGCTCGATTACTTCGTTGTAGGTCGTCGTCTCTTCAGCGGCGAAGCCAAAAGTGGGGGTAGTAAGCATTAGTGCGCTCGCGAGCACAGTAAGAGAAGACGTCTTGCCGGCGCGTAATTCAAAAAAACTCATGACAGTTTCCACTCTGAATAGTCTCAAACCTTCGAGACTCAGACAGTTAATGTGTCACTGAACTTCTTGTTCAGTTAGATAGATATGTTTGCTGTGATTGACGTTGTGAATGCATGGTTTTCGATTGCATTTCGTGAATCAATGAGAGGATTTTATGAGGTGAAGAGAAATACCGTTAATCGCTTTTGATGGATACTATCCTCGCTTTATGGGTTACGAAAGAATAATGGCTAGCTCACAAACAAACAGCCCCGCATAGCAGAAGCAATGCAGGGCTTTAGTTTCAAGTACGGAGCTGACGCTTAGACCGTAACGCGAACACGAAACAGATCAGTAAACAACTTGGCAATCATCAAAATGATCATAATGTTTACCAGCATCAGCAAGGGCGTTTCAATTCGATACGCTGGGGTTAAATTGAGCGCTCCTGATGTCAAGACAACCAATAAGTTAATACCTAGAATTCTGTGTACCATCAGTTTTGGTGTGGAAAAGACTTTCCAAATTACGATGATGTTGATGAAGTAGAATAGCCCAAGCTGCCAAAGCTCGGTCATCATTGGCATTAGGAAAATGTATTGCAATAGAATCACCGTGCCAGTGCCTATCACACCAAAAAATGCATCTTTAATAATGCTTGGTGGCATAGTAGGAACGATTGAAGAGAACACGCCTGCTAGCATCGGAAAAATGAAACCTCCGGGTACGGGCAGATAAATCCAGATCAACAAAGAAGTGACGAACATGGATACACCTTGCAATACCTTTCTGCCGTCTTCATTCAAATGCTGGATAAACGTTCGATGCTCGTGATGCCAAACCGTGTTTTTCTCTCTTTGCATGACATAAGCAACGTGACCAATGAGCGACGTACTTGGATTTTTAATATCAAAGCTTTGCAGTTGCTGCGTTAGTGTTGGCCAATCGATCTCACGACTTTGCGATTTATCTGCTTGTTCTAGCAATCGGTCTTGGATTTGTGCCATCTCATTTAAACGCGCACGCCATAGCTGACGATGTTCTTTCAAGTGGTAGCTGCCAGTAAGTGGTAAGCCGACCAGTTGGAATAACTTTTCTATGTTGGCGGTGTTGGTCTCAAGAGCTTCAGTATCTATATCATTGGGCGATTTCATAGCGTTAAGCATCGCCTCTCTGCTGGCCTCAAAACGTTGAATGAAGTTTTGTTCTGTACTGACTGGCCAAACTAATCGGTACACAACAGAAAACGTGATCACACCAAGAATCGTCTCTTGCATGCGAAGAACAGCGAAGTGGAACGTTGCTTGACTATCAAATCCTCCCATACATGCGATGATGGAGCACACAGCAAAACCGATAGAGAACACATAACCATACTTTTCGTCGCTCGACATAAAAATGCACGCACCTAAAAACAAGGTGAAGAAGGTGAGAAACAAAAAGCGATCTTGAGAAAACGTCGTGATGAGGAAAAAGGCATAACCGATGCCAAGGAGGGTTCCTAATAAGCGATTATGACCTTTGTTTATTGAGTGAGCGAAGCTTTCATTTAATGCCATTACCGCGACTGCGATCGCTGCCCAATACGGTTTCTCCCATTGAAACCATAAGGCAAGGCAGATCGCGATAACGATAGACAGCGCAGCTTTGATTGCTTCTTTGGTTGAGGCATTAAACATACATTCCACCGCATTATTGTTTGATGATTTTGATAGAGGCCGTCATACCAACACGTAGTTGAAAATCTTTCGGTAAGTGATCTAATTTAACTTTAATTGGAATGCGTTGAGCTAAGCGTATCCACTGAAAGTTAGGGTTCACATTGGGCAAAAGATCGTTACCAGTACTACCATCTTGCTTCGCAATGCCGTAGCCAATGCTTTTGATTTTTCCTTCCAGCACAGCTTCATTGTGCATCATTAAGGTCACGTAGGCTTTATCTTGTGGATCAACGCCAACTAAATCCGTTTCTTTGAAATATCCTTCGATCCAAAAGCTGTCTTCATCAATCAAAGCCACGACTGGGGAGTTAGCGACGACTTGAGAGCCGACGCGTAAGTTCAAATTAGTTATATAACCATTCGTTGGCGCATAAACTTTTGTGTAATCAAGGTTTAGCTTGGCTTCTTCAACATTGGCTTTCGCGAGTTCTACGTTGGCAACGGCTGTCTCCACTGCATTGTCTAGGTTATTCAATGTCAGTACAGGTACGGCGCCAGGTGTGCGCTTTTCTAACTTAAGTGCTCGCTGCTCTTCATTTTTGGCCTTTGCTAGTAATGCAATGGCTTGCTTTTGAGCTGCTAGCGCTTTGTGGTACGCCGCTTTATAGATGCTTGGGTCAATCTCAAACAGCAAATCGCCTTGTTTCACTTGCGAATCGTCTTCAACGTAGACTTGGATGATTTGTCCTGTTACGCGGGGGGTTATAGAAACGATGTGCGCGCTAACTTGGCCATCTCTAGTCCAAGGGTTGTCAGAGTATGATTGGTAGTAGCTGAAAATCACGGTGCCAGCGGAACACAGTAGTAGCAGTGTGATGAGATAACGTTTTATCACGGAATTTGCCTCAAAATATCGTAATGAATCGACCAATAACGCCAGTAAAAATCACAATTAGGCTTAGCTCTGCGAGTGCAGGAAATGCAACGTATTTGTGGAGTCCCAGTTTTGTAGCAACGGTTCCGACCAAAATGGTGAGCATGTAAGCCAATGCAATAACCAGCAACAAGGGTGGGAAGTAAACTTCGCCCCACACAAGTTCATGTGGCATTGAGTTCATGGTGTTTTTCTCTATTAACTTGATGAATGGAAAGATAAGGCAAATGATGGCATCCGTGATAATCGCTTTTGGAGGATCTAATCCATCAAACGAAAGGTGTTATGCGCTATATAGAGGGAATGATGCAACCAAACCGCTTTTTGAAGCGCGAAAACAAAAATAAAATTATTTTGCGATTTATCTGGTGTTCATTGCAGAACGCTAAGTTATTAAATTTTCGACAATTATTGATCGATTTTTGCTTTTGAATATGCGAAGTGATGGTTTCATCCTTCAAATGGGATTACGAGTTGTGAGTTTTTGTTCCTAATATTCGCTTCGAAGCAAACGAGATGCTTTTTAAATTAAATAATCCAACAAATATGAGTGAAAGATTATTAGTTAGATTATTTGAGTTTTATATTTATTAGTAAGAGTAAAATTGTCATGGAAATTATTTCTAACCTTTTTGACATGGCACCATTTGTTGCTCTCTTTATTACGCTCTCTCTCGGTTATATGGTTGGTAAAATTACCATTGGTCGATTTGTTCTTGGCGGTGTTGCCGGAACATTATTAATGGGTGTAATTATTGGGCAATTTGGTGTTCATATTGATCCCGGCGTAAAAAGCATTTTCTTTGCGCTCTTTATTTACGCAGTAGGGTATCAAGGTGGTGCGCAGTTCTTCAAAGCATTGAACTTTAGAACCATCAACATTCTACTTTCTGCCGTGGTTATGACGGTTTCAGGTCTGCTTTGTGTGTTAGCGGCAGCTTGGATGTTTGATCTAGACAGAGGTACGGCAGCTGGTCTTGCAGCTGGTGGTTTGACTCAATCGGCAATCATCGGTACAGCGGGTGATGCGATCGCACGTCTTGGTGGTGTGACAGAAGAAGCGAAACACCTAATGCAGACCAACGTCGCAGTCGGCTATGCAGTTACGTACATCTTTGGTTCGCTTGGTCCAATTCTTATGGTGACATGGGTATTCCCAACACTGATGAAGTGGGATATCCGAGCAGAAGCGATTGCGCTAGAAGAGAAAAACTCAAATGGTAAGCGCGATCTTGCGCCGGGTGAATTCAACGCAGTAACCGCGCTGGTTACACGAGCATTTAAAGTGAGCAAAGATGGCGGGCTAGCAGGCAAAACCCTAGCTCAGTTAAACCAACACGCTCTAGCTGCTTGTATTGAATTGATTCAACGTGATGGCAAAGTGCTAGAAGTGGACAAATTCACAGCACTGAAAGAAGGGGATGTCATTGTTGTAACAGGTCGCCGTAATGCAGTACATCAGCTGCAAGATGGTTTGGCTGACAACGAGATTGCACTTCCAGAAGGCTATGAAGTTATTGAAGAAAACCGTCAACTGATCGCAGACAACCGCAAACTGATTGGTAAGTCGCTGCAAGAGATTAAAGAGGCTTCGAACCAAGGCTCTATGCGCGGCATTTATGTGACAGACTATATTCGTGAAGGCAACTCAATTGAAATGACGCCGGATCTTGTGGTGAAGAAAAACGACGTCATCCAGCTTACAGGTACCGCAAAAGATATCAATCGCGTTGAGAAAAACATTGGTCAGCGAATGGGCTCAGCAAACGTGACTGACTTAATCGTGCTTGGTATGGGCATGGTGGTGGGCCTATTAATTGGTCTAATCAGTTTTAAGATTGCTGGTATTCCCGTCACTATCGGTTCTGGTGCAGGTTGTTTGATCTCAGGTTTGATCGTCGGTTGGTTGCGTAGCCGCAATCCGCATGTTGCTCAGTTTCCTGTGGGTGCCGCGAACTTTATTCGAGATTTCGGTTTGGCAGCATTTGTAGGCATTGTTGGCCTTGAGGCTGGGCCTCAAGCGGTCGACACCATCAAAGAACACGGTATGTCTCTGTTGTTCCTTGGCATGGGTGTAACGATTATCCCTCAGATTATTTCGTTCTTCTTCTCATATTTTGTATTGAAGATTAAGAACCCGGTTGAAGCACTTGGCTGTGTGACAGGTGGACGAAGTGCGAACCCAGCATTCGCGGCTTTAATGGAAAAAACAGGTAACGCAACGCCAGTATTCTCATTCACTGTGACTTATGCAGTCGCCAATGTACTGCTTACCCTATGGGGTCCAATTATTGTCGGCATTATTACTTTAAACGCAGGCATGTAATTTAAATAAATTCGAACACGCTTATCGCCTAATTAAATAGGCGGTAGGGGAAGTATTATCCAAATTTTACTAAATAATAGATTCAGGTAAATATTATGACTACGCAAAACACAACAATTGATTTTTCAAAATTTGCAGATTTAAGCCCATTTGAATTAAAAGATAAACTAATTGAAGTGGCACAAACTGTTCCTGACCGCGCGTTATTAGATGCAGGTCGTGGTAATCCTAATTTTCTTGCGACACTACCACGTAAAGCGTTCATTCGTTTGGGTGAGTTCGCAATATTGGAAGCCGAGCGCACTTATTCATACCTAGATGGTGGTTTCGGTGGCATTCCAGATGGTGTGGGCATTGTTGAACGCTTCGATACGTTTGCAAGCAAGAATAAACAAGACCAAGGCGTACAGTTCTTGGAAAAGTCGCTGAGCTACGCAAAAGACCGTTTGGGTCTAGAGAAACAAGCATTCTTGAATGAACTGGTTAACGCATACCTTGCATGTAACTACCCAGTGCCCCCACGTATGTTGACGAACATCGAAACCGTTGTGAAGCAATACATTGCAGAAGAGATGTACGGCCCAATGCCAATGACAACAGACTTCGATCTGTTTGCAACGGAAGGCGGTACGGCGTCTATGACGTACACCTTATTATAAGACTATAAATTAATGCACATTAAGGTGATTACTATATCTAAAATGTGTCTTCTGTTGACATGAAAAAAATGCCTATAACGTTATGACTGGTTCAATAAATCTAAACACCTCCTATGTATTTATGACACCATGAACTACAGTTACTGTGTGAATGTATTTTCGCCTCGAGCAGGAACTTTGGCTTAGAACCAGTTGAGTAATCTAATTGAAGATAATGGTATTGCTTATTTTGCTGTCAGAACTGATAAAAACATTTACAGGATTAAAACGGCTATTCCTTGCTTTTCTGGAACTAGCTATCTTGTTAGACCGACACTTCAACACGGATACGACTTATATGGTTTGCAAAATGAAGCATTTGATTCTTTTACCCACTCCGAAGAAATTGTTTCTCTACTGAGTTCCGTTTAGTCCGCTATTCACAAAATCCATTCCCAACAATTGCGAGATAGTTGAGTTATGTTCTTAAAGCAGTGTTTCAAACAATCTGTTCAACTAAATACTTGTGGGAATAGCACTCAATCGAAGGTGTTTACTAATGTGATCGCTCTTGATTCTAACATGAAGGTAATGCCGATACTTACATTGTATCTACGAAAATCTTTAATTAAAGATAAATTGTCTTCGGCTACTGTTTCAAAGCAGTTCGATATTATTAAATTATTTGTAAAGCATCGTGTAGAAGTTGCCGAAGAAGCGATTTTGAATGAGGAACAGATTCTAGTTCTTAGTTCTGAGTTCGAAATTAGAAAATACTTAGATTATAAAACCAATGTCAAAGGTCTTAGCTCCGTAACAGTTTCAAATTATGATGCTCAATTGAGGCGATTTTATGCGTTCTTATATACCAATAATTTTATAATAACCGATCCTTATGTTAATGGTCCCCTTGCTGTAAAGAGAAAGTCGAATATTGTAGATTCCTGTTCATTTGATGAATTGTTCGAGCTGATATCTGCTACTAAAAATGAACGAGAGCGAGCGCTACTTCAATTTATCTACGATTCTGGGTTACGTGTATCAGAAGTGCCAAGAGTAACACTTGAAGATATCCAGCAGTGTACCGAACGCACATACGAAAGCATTAAAAAGTCATCAGACAACTTTGCTGCTAGTGATTATGTTCCTTTGAGTGTTCGTGGCTCTAAGAGTCGTGAACAAGGCGGATGGAAGTACAGGACAACAAGAATAAGTCTTCCTACTTTAAATCGCATAAAAAAGTACCATTCTTCACCTTTGTATAAACGGAATATTCGTTCATTCAAGGGAATAGCCAGTATCCCCGCGTTTCTTGATTCGGAAGGAAGGCCTTTGACTAAAAGCGGCATTTCCAAGTTATTTGAACGACTGTCCAAACGCGCTAGAGCTAAAGGTACACTCAATCGAATGATTACTCCACATAAGCTTAGACATGGCTTTGCTTATGCTGTTTTGCAATCTAACGATGACAACACACAGTACCTCGATCGACTAGTACAAGTTCAACTGATGTTAGGCCATACCTCACTTAAAACCACTCAGGATGCCTATACCAGTATACCTATGGAAATATATCGAGAAATGGTTGACGACAACGGAGAATCGATTACAAGAGCAATGATGATGGAAAGACTTTGCAAGAAGACCCAACTAAAAATCAAAGTGCAGGACAAGAAATAATATTATGGTTCTATTCGTTCGTGATACGATCACTAGGCCCAATACAACCCAAGGGAGCTCTAGCCAGAAAGCTTTGGCAGAGAAATGGGCTGTAGATGTGCTCTCATGGTCGAAGGAGCGCCTTCTTGAAATACCATTAAGTAGGGCAGAAAAAGGTGTACCAGGCATTATCCCATATGCTTCGCATTGTTTGAGGGTATCAGTCGCAAGTTTATCGAGGTGGAAATATTTTTTCAGACCAATACAGCAAAAAATGATTGAAACTGGCTGCTATTTCCCTGAGTTTTCAATTTATGCCAACGAATACAATAGACGGCTAGTACTATTCTTACGGGATTGTGATTCGTCACAGTATCCTCACGAAACACCATTCCAAACAAAGCTGAAAATTAAAGAAGATGCTGGCATACCAAGGTACTTACAAAAAGGGGCAAGAGCCCTTGTCAATAGAACTTTAGATGAATATTTTTCTCAGCTTCAGCAACATGCTGGTGTTGAGGGAAAGGACAATTCGAGTCGACGTGAACAAGCTGAGATTTCAAAGGAAACACGAAAAAAAAATAAGTTACTAAACACACTAAGAGGTATTGCTGTCACACATTCTGATGATTTAGTTACAGCCACGAAAGCCGAGCCTTACTTACCATTCAAACATCTTTTCTATCATGGAACAATTAACACCAGTTATGGTCGAGCTGAGTTCGAAACATATATTGAGCCCTACTTAGGCTATATCGGAATAAATAGCAGTTCTTCGCTCCATGATGTTTTCCACACATACTCATTAACAAGATTTAAGAAGTTTCAGGAAGAGAATGTTATTTCCAAGAAATTCTCAACCAGAGCTGCGAACGCTGCAATATCAGCATTTCGTTTATTTTTAAATAGGTTTTCCGTTCTTCAAGATCAGCGAGAGTTTAAGTTCATAGATGTTATCGGCTTTAAAAATGTCAGAGCCACAGAGCAAAGAACTCCGTTTAGCATCAATTCTAGGTATGACTTGATTGAATGCATAGACTCAACATTGAATGACATTGATTCAAAGACATTAGTAGTGTCAGAAGATAAATATAAAGAGGTTGACCCTTTTTATCACCCGTTACTTAACTGCATCATTGAACACATGGGAGGTTGTTATGCTTTGAGGGATAAAGATTCAAGTGATAAATTTTCAATTGAGTGTGCCAAACTTGCTCGGGCTAGAGCCAAAGATGAAAATTGGTACGGCAATAGCCTAAGACAGGATGCATTACATTCAATTGGCATTATTCCGGAAATTGATAGTTATTTGATGTATGTGTTTATGATGAAACTGGCTGCAGTGACCGGAATGAATAGAGAGGCAATCGTTGATCTCGAGATAGATGACTTTGTATGGAATCACCCAGCAACCGGAAAGCCCTGTATTCGCTATTGGAAAGTCAGATCATTAGGTCAAAAAAGGCTTCACTTAGACCTGATTGATGCGGAAATACAGTGGATGACAATTAAACAGGGTCAAGAAGTCCGATGGATCTTTGATAAAGTTACGAAACTCACAGAACCTTTTCGAAAATATGCATCAGAATCTAATATCAACAGATTATTCATATTTAGGCACAAGAGTCGAGAAATAATCTCAATCCGTAGCTTTCGTGATGAGCGTAGTTTTGACAATGCGTCAGCTGTTCGGTTTGTGAAAAATCACAACCTTAGAGATGACAACGGCGATTTTCTGGAAGTTAATATATCAAAATTTAGAGCTACATTTGTTTCCGAACACATAGAGGCCGGTGTATCAATTCGAGAGATGCAGCTGTTATTAGGTCACCGTTCAATTACAACCACAATTGATTATCTTGATCGAATGGACTTTGATCGCTTTGCTAGAAAAAAGGTCAATGAAGCCCTAAAGAAAATTCATTCAAAATGTATAACGTCCCCAAAAAAGGCCAATAAACATACTGATAAAAACAAGCCGGAAGAGATACCTATTACCACAGTAAGTACGGGATTAGTTGCCTGTGTCAACGTAATGGACCCACCAGAGTTTATTCGTAACTTACCAAACTATGTGGAAGGGCAACCATGCTCGCTATTCAATAAATGTCTTGTTTGTGATAACTGCTTAATTACGAGGGATCACCTTCCTATGCTGTTTGCACAACAACGAGAATTTTTGAACTTATTGAACAATTCAAAAATTCTAAATACTCCGTACCATAGTGTCATTAAACAGAACACTGCTTTGTTAAATGAAGTATTGGGAGAGAATTCAGATTTTGATATTGATATCCGAAAAGAAGCAGAACTACTGTCACTCCATATAGAGCTTTCAAATGGAGCACTAATGTAAATGAATGAATTAAATGTTGAATTACTCATCAACGCGAAGCTATTCAAATACCCGATAGTTAAGATAATCCAACAACACAGTATCAATGAATTAACCGATGTAGAGGATAGCCTAGTTGACTCTCTCCGAGTTTACATTGCTTTACTTGAAACTAAAGTGTCTAAAATATCTGTGTTTGGATCCAATGAATGGGACTTTTGTCACGAGAACGGCTTTGTTGCGTAATTCAGACGAGAAACCAAACCTCCTAAAGTTGAGCGACTTTTATACAATATACTGAGTTT
>NZ_JAWOWL010000053.1:0-22923 GCF_033340395.1 Vibrio sp. 1159
GGTAGTTCAGTTGGTTAGAATACCGGCCTGTCACGCCGGGGGTCGCGGGTTCGAGTCCCGTCCACTCCGCCACTTATATTAAGATTAAGCCTCAGTCGAAAGACTGAGGCTTTTTCGTTTTAGTTCCCCGACTTACCTTAAATCCACTTTCATATTGAAACCTTGCATCTGGAGTTACACTACCCTCTTCACATGGTTTTAATACCGTTGTGAACGAGCTAGCACGTAACTCTGTGCCTTAGTCTTATTCCGATACCAAGCTCTAACCAAAGCTCCTTTTATTCGATATTAGAAAATCTAGTTATGTGACAGAGTTTAATTGTTTGAAGTGTCGCTTGTTTCTAATTTGAAAACAGGAGGACTTTGAATACAAGTTTAGTCTCACTGAGTTCAAGAGGGAGGGATTTAAACTTCCGTTAAGGCTTTGCTACCTGGGTGCCAGCTCAGTTTTATCTCGGTGAGGTTTCTAACCCGTTTGGGTTCTGAACGCAATCACCCTAAATGTCTCTTTCTCATAAAAATACAAACTCGCTCATTGCTAAGTATTGTGGAAGTTTAGCTTTGATGTTTGCGAGGAGCCTATATTGCCAAGGGAAGAGAAGTGATACAGATGAAAATGGGTAAATTAAAAGACTCGTCTATGAATACTATCTATCGGCAATAGTTAGTATCTATGAAAATGTAGCGTAGCGATTCTTCGTATATTTGATGGTATATCAAAGAATAAGGAGCCTTCGTTCTTGAAGGGAAGTCTGAAAATTAGTTATGAAAAAAGCAGCTAGGTAGCTGCTTTTTATTTATTAAGTTACGTGTCTTTAAGAGTCCACTGGCTCCGTATGCTCTGGAGTGGTTATTGCTTGGTTGTCCTCTTCCATCTTCTTCTCTTCAGCTTTTGCTTTTTCAATCATTGGGGTGATTGTTGAGCCTTGAATGAGGATAGAGAAAACAACGACGGAGTAGGTCATCACAAGAATAATCTCTTTTACATCGATTAACTTATCTTGAATCACCCAAATACCAGATGGAATGGAAAGTGCCATTGCCAATGCAAGGCCCCCGCGTAAACCGCCCCACGTCAAAATACGCACTGACCATGGATTATATTTTCTGTAACGTTTAAAGCCTATGTAAGAAAGAAATACACTTAGATAGCGAGCTGCTAGTACAAGAGGGACTGAAATAGCCATCATGATCCAGTCTTCTTTGTGGAATTCAAATAGCAGCATCGACATACCGATCAGTAGGAATAACACGCCATTCAAGAATTCATCAACAAGCTCCCAAAAATGGTCAAGGTGATCTTCACTCTCTTTTGAAAAGCCAATAAAGCGTGTCCAGTTGCCAATCATAATACCGGATACAACCATTGCGAGTGGGCCTGATACATGGATGTATTCAGCAAATGCGTAACCTGCCGTTGGGACACCAATGGTAAGTAACAATTCCATTGAGTGATCATCGGTGGCACTGATCAAGTAGTGGAATAGCAAACCGAGGACGAAACCATATGTGATACCACCGATAGCTTCTTGGATGAAGAGTAAGGTGACACTACCTACAGTTGGTGCCTCAGTGCCAAATGCAATCGTAAATAGAGTGACGAAGATAACCAAACCGAAGCCATCATTGAAGAGCGATTCTCCTTCAATCTGAGTGGAGATACGTTTAGGAGCATCTAGTTTTTTCACAATAGCCAATACAGCGATTGGGTCAGTTGGCGATATTAGAGCACCAAATAGTAAGCAGTAGACCAAATCAAATTGGATGCCAATTAACTGACAAAACCCATACAGCGCAAATCCAATAAAGAACGTGGAAAACAGTGTGGCTCCAAGGGCTAAAACAGTGATCTCCCACTTTTGATCTTTAAGGTTCGGGAGTTTGATGCCTAGTCCACCAGCAAATAGTAAGAAGCCAAGAATGCCTTTGAGCAAGAAATCTTCGAAGTTAATCCTTGTGACTGTCTCCGTCGCAATTTCGGTGAGATGGAACCAGTTGTTTTGACCCGCAATTAAGATTAGAAGTGAAAGCACCATTGAACCTGCAGTAATCGCAATGGTGGTTTGCATCTTTCCTATCTTGCTGTTTACAAAAGCAATTAGCATCGCAGCTGCGGATAGAAAACATAAAGTATGATAGACCGACATAGAGCTCTCTATTTGTAACATTTTATGAATGGAATTCTCGGCTGATGCTGCTTAAATAGCAAACATTTTTTCGTGATTATTTTGTAAGTTAAGAAGGAGATAAAATAATCATTAATTCCACGTTTAGACGTCTAGACTCCTGAAGTTTGTGTGATAGGATGGAAAGATAACTAAAGGAATGAGGCTGTACTGTGGGAAGTAACGTAAGACAACAGATTGAAGCTCAATTGAAGCAACGTATTCTTTTGATTGATGGTGGTATGGGAACCATGATTCAAGGGTACAAACTTGAAGAGCAAGACTATCGAGGAACGCGCTTTGCGGATTGGCATTGTGATCTAAAAGGTAACAACGACCTGTTGGTTCTAAGTCAGCCTCAACTTATCAAGGAAATTCACGCTGCATATTTAGAAGCGGGTGCAGATATTCTTGAGACCAACACTTTTAACGCAACAACCATTGCGATGGCTGACTACGAGATGGAAAGCCTAAGTGAAGAAATTAACTTTGCAGCTGCCAAGCTTGCACGTGAAGTTGCAGACGAATGGACCGCAAAAACACCCGATAAACCACGTTATGTCGCAGGGGTTTTAGGGCCGACAAACCGAACTTGTTCTATTTCTCCTGATGTAAATGACCCCGGATATCGAAATGTTTCTTTCGACGAGTTAGTTGAGGCTTACTCTGAATCGACTCGAGCGCTTATTAAAGGTGGTTCAGACCTTATTCTTATCGAGACCATCTTCGATACGCTTAACGCTAAGGCTTGTTCATTTGCTGTTGAAAGTGTGTTTGAAGAGATGAGTATTGAGTTACCTGTGATGATCTCGGGGACTATTACTGATGCTTCCGGTCGGACATTATCCGGTCAAACCACAGAAGCGTTTTACAACTCATTACGTCATGTTAAACCGATTTCGTTTGGTTTGAACTGTGCACTTGGTCCAGATGAGCTGCGTCCTTATGTTGAAGAGCTCTCTCGTATATCAGAATCTTTTGTTTCCGCTCACCCAAATGCTGGGCTTCCGAATGCATTCGGCGAATACGATTTGTCGCCAGAAGATATGGCTAAGCATGTTAAAGAGTGGGCTCAAAGTGGCTTTTTAAACTTGATTGGTGGGTGTTGTGGTACAACTCCTGAGCACATTCGCCAAATGGCACTCGCGGTTGAAAATATCGCCCCTCGTCAATTACCTGAACTTCCCGTTGCTTGTCGCTTGTCTGGCCTAGAGCCACTCGCGATTGATAAAGACTCTTTATTTATCAATGTCGGTGAGCGTACGAATGTAACCGGTTCTGCGCGTTTTAAGCGCTTGATTAAAGAAGAACTGTACGATGAAGCGCTCGATGTGGCTCGTCAACAAGTTGAAAATGGCGCTCAAATTATCGATATCAACATGGATGAAGGCATGTTGGATGCACAAGCTTGTATGGTTCGCTTTTTAAACCTTTGTGCGTCAGAACCTGAAATCTCAAAAGTACCAATCATGGTTGACTCTTCCAAGTGGGAGGTTATTGAAGCCGGTCTTAAGTGCATCCAAGGAAAAGGCATTGTTAACTCGATCTCTCTCAAAGAAGGCAAAGAGAAATTCGTTGAACAAGCTAAGTTGATCCGCCGTTACGGTGCGGCTGTGATTGTGATGGCGTTTGATGAGATTGGGCAAGCAGATACACGTGAGCGCAAAGTAGAAATTTGTACCAACGCTTACCGAATTCTTGTTGATGAAGTGGGCTTTCCACCAGAAGACATCATTTTTGACCCAAACATTTTTGCCATTGCTACGGGGATCGAGGAGCATAATAACTACGCGGTGGATTTCATTGAAGCCGTTGGCGATATCAAACGTGATTTACCACACGCGATGATCTCGGGTGGTGTTTCTAACGTCTCATTCTCTTTCCGTGGCAATAACTATGTACGTGAAGCGATTCACGCGGTGTTCCTCTACCACTGTTTTAAAAATGGTATGGATATGGGGATTGTGAATGCGGGTCAGTTAGAAATCTACGATAACGTGCCTGAAAAATTGCGTGAGGCTGTGGAAGATGTCGTTCTTAATCGTCGTGATGACGCCACTGAGAGATTGTTAGATATCGCGGCGGAATATGCAGGCAAAGGGGTAGGTAAAGAGGAGGATGCCTCTGCACTTGAGTGGAGAACTTGGCCTGTTGAAAAGCGCTTAGAGCACGCGTTAGTGAAAGGAATAACTGAGTTCATCGTTGATGATACCGAAGAGGCTCGTGTCAACGCTTCAAAGCCATTAGAGGTGATTGAAGGCCCACTAATGGATGGGATGAACGTCGTCGGAGACTTGTTTGGTGAAGGTAAAATGTTCCTTCCTCAGGTCGTAAAATCTGCCCGAGTGATGAAGCAAGCAGTCGCGCATCTGGAGCCCTACATCAATGCAGAAAAGCAGGTGGGACAAACAAACGGTAAGATTTTGCTAGCGACGGTCAAAGGTGATGTACATGATATCGGGAAAAATATCGTAGGCGTTGTATTGCAGTGCAATAACTACGAAATTATCGATCTTGGTGTCATGGTTCCTTGCGAAAAGATCTTAAAAGTAGCGCAAGAAGAAAACGTCGATATTATTGGTTTATCAGGGTTGATCACGCCTTCATTAGACGAAATGGTGCATGTTGCCAAAGAGATGGAGCGTCTCGACTTTAACTTACCTCTTCTCATCGGTGGCGCAACAACGTCAAAAGCCCATACAGCAGTTAAGATTGAGCAAAATTACAAGCATCCAGTGGTTTACGTGAACAACGCCTCACGTGCAGTGGGCGTATGTACTTCTCTTCTGTCAGATGAACGTCGCCCTGAATTTGTTGAAAAACTTGAAGCTGATTACGAACGAGTACGTGATCAACATAATCGAAAGAAACCGAGAACCAAACCAGTGACATTAGAAGCGGCTCGAGCGAATAAAGTTGCTATCGATTGGGAAGCTTACACCCCTCCAGTGCCTGTTAAGCCTGGCATTCATATCTTCGATGATTTTGATGTGGCTATATTACGTCAATACATCGATTGGACACCATTCTTTATGACTTGGTCACTTGTGGGTAAGTATCCAACAATTTTCCAACATGAAGAAGTTGGTGAAGAAGCAAAACGTTTATTCGAAGATGCCAACGAGATACTTGATCGAGTTGAGCGAGAAGGTCTGTTAAAAGCGCGTGGAATGTGTGGCTTATTCCCTGCTGCTAGCGTGGGGGACGACATTGAAGTTTATGCTGATGAAACTCGTACCGACGTTGTGAAAGTATTACGTAACTTGCGACAACAGACCGAGAAACCAAAAGGATTCAACTATTGTTTATCCGACTACATCGCACCTAAAGAGTCGGGTAAGCATGATTGGATAGGGGCATTTGCTGTCACTGGTGGTATTGGTGAACGAGAGCTTGCTGATGAATACAAAGCACAGGGAGATGATTACAACGCAATTATGATTCAAGCGGTGGCGGATCGCCTAGCCGAAGCGTTTGCTGAGTATTTGCATGAGCGTGTCCGTAAAGAAATTTGGGGTTATGCTGCGGATGAAGATTTATCTAACGATGATCTCATTCGTGAAAAATACCAAGGTATTCGCCCTGCACCAGGTTATCCAGCGTGCCCTGAGCATACTGAAAAAGGACCGCTTTGGGAGCTACTTAATGTGGAAGAGAATATTGGCATGACTCTAACCTCCAGCTATGCAATGTATCCGGGTGCGTCAGTATCTGGTTGGTACTTCTCTCATCCTGACTCACGTTACTTTGCGATCGCACAGATCCAAGAAGATCAGCTAGAGAGTTACGCCGATCGTAAGGGGTGGGATAGGATCGAGGCTGAAAAATGGTTAGGGCCAAACATTAATGGTTAAATTGATGTTTACCTCGTCCAAATATAACAACTAATGAAACAACAAAGGGCTGCAGATACGCAGCCCTTTGTTTTATTGAGTTGAACTTACTTCTCAAACAACTCCGTGTGGAGTTTTTGTATGGCTTGTTTCGATACCGATTCATGGAGCAAGAAGCATAAGTTGTGAGGGCTAGCGCCATAACAAATCATGCGTAGGTTAAAATCTTCTAGCGTGCCAAAAACCTGTTTCGCGTAGCCTTTACTCTCACTCATGTTGTTACCAATGAGAGCAACGAGGCATAGGTCATGTTCAACTTCTACCTTACATAACTCTTCTAACTCCTCTCGTGCAGCTTGCGGCAGCTGTGGTGCTCCGCCAGATGTATCAGTTTGATCAAGTGTTAACGATACACTGATTTCAGATGTCGTGATCAAATCGACAGAGATCTTATGCTTTGCAAGGATCTCAAAGACCTTTGCTAAGAAACCGTATGCGTGGAACATATTGGCGCTGCGTAGCGTTACCATGGTTTGGTTACAACGCAAAGCTAGCGCACGGAATAACGGTGAGCTTTCGACTTGGTGGCGAATCCAAGTTCCCCCTTTTTCAGGCTCTTTCGATGACCCCACAAATACCGGAATGTCGTGGCGCAATGCAGGTACTAGCGTAGAAGGGTGAAGGATTTTAGCGCCAAAGTTAGCCATTTCTGAAGCTTCACTAAAGCTGATCTCAGGAATTGGTGAGGCTTTTGGCGCAATTCGCGGGTCTGTTGTGTAGATGCCCGGAACATCAGTCCAGATTTCTAACCCTGCCGCTTTGACGCTCTCAGCAATTAAGGCGGCGCTGTAATCGCTGCCTCCTCGACCTAGTGTTGTTGTATTACCGGCTTCGTCAGATCCTATGAAGCCTTGAGTAACAACAACGGATTGTTGGCAAAGTGGTACGAGTTTATCTTGCGCAAGCGTCGAAATTGCTTCAATGTTTGGCTCTGCGCGACCAAAGTTGTCATCAGTACGCAGCACATCGCGGATATCAAAGCGCACAGCTTGAATGCCTCGCTCACACATTAACTGAGTTAGAATATGCGTCGACATGAGTTCGCCACATGCGACTAAATGATCGGTTAACTTCGCACTAGCTTGGATAGATGCAGCCTCGGCCAGGCTGGTTACGGTATCTAATATGCCATACACCTCGGCAGCAGTTTTCGTGCTGTCTTCGAGCTGAGTTAAAATGGCGTCATGAATGTTGGCCAGATTTTGCAGCAGCTCAGTACGGTGCGTTTGATCCTGAACACCGTTGGCGAGTTCTACCAATAGGTTGGTGACGCCAGAGCAAGCGCTGCTCACGACCAGGCGAGTATTTGGATTGTTTTCGATAATGGTGGCGCAACGACTCATTGCCTCAAAGTTGGCAACACTGGTTCCACCGAATTTAGCTACGTTAAATGCGCTCACTGCGTTCTCCCACGACTTCCTAAAAAATTGTACATCCAATGTTTAGTGAGAAAAGGAACAGAGCAAAAAGAGAGGTATTTAGAATGCTATTTGAAAAATTTACCCTCAGAAGCCCTTCATCAGACTGCGCTGATGACAGTTGATGGGATTCAGCCCAATTCAACCGACAAGTCAAATCCTGCAACTTTGACTTACCTCGGCACTACTCCCCCTCAATGATTGGTGTTGGAATTGCGGTTCCACAAATCATCTACCTGGGTAGCGCTCCTCTTCTACATAAAGCTCAAACATTGAACGGTTTTGAGGCCTTAATGTCAATCAATATTTCAACCGTTATGGTGTTTTTTATTAACGATTTTGTGACACTGGTTTGACCTCCATACTTACGGCTAATTGCTGATAGAGGAAAAATCTATTAGGGTGAAGAACCCTACACCTGAGCCATGTTATTGAATAGAACTTTTAGAATGCTCAGGATAAAAGATAATCAAGGAGCTGACATGTCGATCCAAAGCTTTATTCCGCCTCACCGTATTTTAATGGGACCTGGTCCTTCTGATATTTATCCTCAAGTGTTACAAGCACTAAGCCGTCCTACGGTAGGTCACCTTGATCCTCTGTTTATCGGTATGATGGATGAGCTCAAGCAGCTATTGAAGTATGCCTTTCAAACTGACAATGAGTTCACTATTGCGGTTTCAGCGCCTGGTAGCGCAGGGATGGAAACCTGCTTTGTAAACTTGATCGAGAAAGGCGACAAAGTGATCGTCTGCCGTAACGGTGTATTTGGTGAACGCATGCGCGAAAATGTCGTCCGTGCTGGTGGCGAAGTTGTTATCGTCGATGATGAATGGGGGACGCCTGTTTCCATTGATAAAGTCGAGCAAGCACTCGAACAGCACCCAGATACAAAAATTCTTGCTTTTGTGCATGCGGAAACCTCAACTGGTGCAGTCAGTGATGCTCAAGCATTGGGTAAGCTGGCGAAACAGCATAATGCATTATCTATTGTTGATGCGGTGACATCGCTTGGTGGTGTGCCGTTAAAAGTGGATGAATGGCAACTGGATGCGGTTTACTCTGGCAGTCAAAAATGTTTGTCATGTGTACCAGGGCTCTCACCAGTGACGTTTTCTACTGCCGCGATTGAAAAGATTCAAGCAAGAACAACACCAGTACAGAGTTGGTTCCTCGATCAGAGTTTAGTTTTGGGGTATTGGAGTGGAGAAGGCAAGCGTAGTTACCATCATACGGCGCCAGTTAATAGCTTGTATGCGCTTCATGAAGCTTTATTGATACTGAAAAATGAAGGATTAGAAAACGCTTGGGCTCGTCACCAACTGATGCATGAAAAACTCAAAAATGGCTTACAAAAGTTAGGCTTTGAATTTGTTGTGGACGAAGCCCATCGGTTGCCACAATTAAATGCGATTTACGTGCCTGAAGGAATTGATGAAGCAAAAGTTCGTGCTCACTTGCTAGAAACCTATAACCTAGAAATTGGTGCAGGCCTTGGGGCATTAGCTGGTAAAGCGTGGCGTATTGGCTTAATGGGTTACGGCGCTCGATCTGAAAACGTTGCGCTGTGCTTAAAAGCGTTAGAAGAGTCACTCACTGAATAAAATCATACAGTAATGAGATAAAGAAAAGCGAAGGTCATCCCTTCGCTTTTTGGTATTTATTACTCAGCTCCTGAAGTGGGGGCTGGTGAGGCAGAGATTGCTTGAGAAGGTGGTTGGTAATTGACGTCACTGAAATCAATCTTCGGGAACAAAAACTGCGCTTCAGCTCTAATTTGCTCCGCTTTACTTGAGTCATCTAAGCCTTGGTAGGCCAAAATCAAATTATTATAAAATGCAGGGCGAGGCTTATCTTTGATGATTTTTAGCGACCAATCGATATAAGGCTTGATCAAGGTTGCGTCTTGTTGGTACAGCCCAAGGTTTAAAAACGTGCTATAGACATCCCAATCAAATCTGTCTTTCCAAACTACAGGGTTACTGACTTGATTCAGAATATCAGGGTTAGTTGGTCTAGTGGTCTCAAACTTCGTCAATACATAGTTCGTATGTAATGCGCTTACCATGTAAAACGTAAACGCAACGGGAAGTACCAAACTAAAAACACGCAGCAAGCTTTTGGTTACATTACTAAAGCCGACTTGTCGATAACGAGAGACGCGCTGATCGACCCAGTACAGTAGGATAACGAAGATCAACCAATGCACGAGAGAGTGGTAGAAAGGGTATTCCAGTTGCGAGTGCAATACGATAGGTATAAACAAGGCCAGCAACGCAAGACGAGTTCCGCGTTTGGCTTGATAGATTCGATACAGTACCAGTGCCATCGCTAAGAAGATGCCGAGTATTGGCAGCAAGCCACCTTCTACTCCCCAGTAAAGTAGCTCATTATGCGGATGATCCATGGCTGGCAAACCAGCTGGGTAATTCTCATTTAGGGCATGTTGACGAGCCGTATACAGCATGTACTCAGATTCAAACTTGCCATATCCATAACCAGTAAAAGGCTTTTCAATCACCATGTCTAATGTTTGTGGAAAAGTATACGCTCGAGGAGACTCCATATTTACTTTTTCTGCGGCTAACCCACCTCCATCAGGAAAGGCAAGATGCATGACAACGACTGAGAGTAAGAGCCCACTTACAAGTGACACAACCCAGCGGATAAAGCGCCCTTTGGTTGCAAAGCGGTACATGTATGGAATGACCAACAACACGGCGATGACCGAGGCTAACCAACCAGTGCGTGAAGCCAACGCCACAATTAGTGGTAAAGTTAAAACTGGTACGGCATAGAGAAGGTAAACATCGCTTAACTTACGATCGTATTTGTAGGGCTGACGTGCAAGTAAATAGCTGGCAATCACCAACCCTGTCGCAAGAAAGCTGGCCATTACATTGGGCTGTTGGAAAATACCATAAGGACGATTGGCCACCGTGTCGTAACCAAACGGATTGCCTGGTTTGAGATACAGATATTGTGTCAAACCAAAAATGGCTTCGATAACAACCGCAAGGACAATGAACCATAATAGGCGTTGGCGATGTTTATTACTGAAATGAAATTGTTGTAAGACAATAAAGAACAGGACACCACACCACAGGCCAATGAGCTTATTGGCTGCCAAACTGCTATTCGCATTTGGGTACAGAATGGGCACCGTCATGATAAGAGTACTAATGAACAAGCCGATGGTTAGTTTTGAGTAACGTAGTACTCGATTATTCGCAAGTTGGTAACACCCAATGCCTAATGCAAAGCTAAAAGCAATCCAAGTTGTCGCATTGAACGAAAGCGAAAGCCCCGAACCGCCGGGGTTGGGCATGAAAAAGTGCATTGCCAACACAAATAGTGTTGCCAAGGCAATGAGAAACTTGCGATTGAGGGGAACCTGTACTTTTTCGGGAGAAAGCTTTGTTCCACTTACATGTATAGTAGCCATAGTTATTGCGTTGTTTTGAATGAAAAAAGACCAGCACTTGCTGGTCTCGATACTTTACCTGTTTTTTCTACTTCAACATAGGCTTGAGGAAGTGAGCTGTGTGCGAACCCTCGATTTGCGACACATCTTCCGGAGTGCCTTGAGCGATTATCTCGCCGCCACCCTGACCCCCTTCAGGACCAAGATCGATAATCCAGTCCGCAGTCTTAATGACGTCCAGGTTATGCTCGATCACCACGACAGTATTTCCGTGGTCGCGAAGTCTGTGCAGTACAGTGAGCAACTGCTGGATATCATGGAAGTGAAGGCCGGTTGTTGGTTCATCCAAAATGTACAAGGTTTTTCCTGTATCACGTTTGGATAGCTCTCGCGCCAGTTTCACACGCTGTGCTTCACCACCGGAGAGTGTTGTTGCCGCTTGACCCAATCGTATGTACGACAAACCCACATCCATCAGTGTTTGTAGTTTGCGAGCGATGGCAGGAACTGGATCGAAGAAGGTGCGTGCATCTTCGACCGTCATTTCTAGCACTTCATCAATAGTTTTACCTTTGTAACGTACTTCGAGCGTTTCACGGTTGTAGCGTTTACCTTTACACACATCACATGGCACATAAACATCTGGTAGGAAGTGCATTTCTACTTTGATAACACCGTCACCCTGACAGGCCTCACAACGACCACCGCGTACGTTAAAACTAAAACGGCCCGGTTTGTAACCGCGAGAACGCGACTCCTGTGTGCCTGCAAACAGTTCACGGATTGGTGTAAAGATCCCCGTATAGGTTGCAGGGTTAGAGCGAGGTGTACGGCCAATTGGGCTTTGATCGATATCGATGACTTTATCGAAGTGCTCTAGACCTTTAATCGATTTATAAGGTGAAGGCTGAGCCGTTGTCGCTCCGTTAAGTTGGGTATGCGCAATTTTAAAGAAAGTATCATTAATCAGCGTTGATTTACCTGAGCCAGATACTCCTGTAATACAGCTGAATAACCCAACAGGAATTGAAAGGTTAACGTTTTTAAGGTTATTACCTGTTGCGCCTAATAGCTCAACCGTTTTTTTCGGATCTCGCGGCGTGCGATCTTTCGGTACTGCGATTTCTTTAACACCACTTAAGTACTGACCTGTCAGAGAATTCGGATTCGCGACTATCTCTTCCATGGTGCCTTCCGCAACAACATTACCACCATGTACGCCAGCACCAGGACCAATATCTATGACATGATCTGCACAGCGAATCGCATCTTCATCGTGTTCTACCACAAGTACGGTATTACCTAAATCGCGCAAATGAGTCAGTGTTTTTAGGAGTCGTTCATTATCACGCTGGTGGAGGCCAATCGACGGTTCATCCAGAACATACATCACACCAACAAGACCTGCACCAATTTGGCTTGCTAAACGAATACGTTGAGCTTCACCGCCTGATAAGGTTTCCGCACTGCGTGATAAGTTTAGGTAGTTCAAACCGACATTAACTAAGAATTGCAGGCGGTCGTTGATTTCCTTCATCACTTTTTCAGCGATTTGGGCGCGTTGACCTTCCAGTTTCAAGGAATGGAAGAATTCCAATGCATCAGCAATGCTGAGTTCAACAATCTCAGGTAGTGTCGTATCAGCAATAAACACGTTACGTGCTTCAAGGCGTAGACGAGTACCGCCACAGCTTGAACAAGATTTAGTGGAGATGTATTTCGCAAGCTCTTCACGGACAGAGTTGGATTCTGTATCACGATAGCGACGTTCTAGGGTATTCAGAATACCTTCGAATGGATGACGCTTAACGCGAATATCGCCACGATCGTTGATGTATTTAAACTCAATCTCAGTACGACCTGAGCCCTTTAGAATGACATCTTGCGTTTTCTTTGGCAGAGAATTAAAAGGGGCATGGAGGTCAAAACCATAATGATCGGCCAATGAGGTGAGCATTTGGAAGTAGTAGTAGTTCTTTTGATCCCAACCGCGAATCGCACCTTGTGCCAAGCTTAATGAATCATCTTGAATGACTCGACTTGGATCGAAGTATTGTTGAACACCCAAACCATCACAAGTGCCACATGCACCAGCAGGGTTGTTGAATGAGAAAAGTCGCGGCTCTAACTCTTGCATGCTGTAACCACATTGTGGACAAGCGAAGTTGGCGGAGAAAATAATCTCTTCACCGTCGCCATCCATTGGCGCGACAACCGCAATTCCGCCTGATAATTCGAGTGTTGTCTCGAAAGATTCGGCCAAGCGCTGTTGTAAGTCTGGACGAACTTTAAAGCGGTCTACCACAACTTCAATGGTGTGCTTTTTATGTAGTTCAAGGGTTGGAGGATCGGAAAGATCGCAAGTTTCTCCATCAATACGCGCACGAATAAAGCCTTGAGCCGCTAAGTTCTCAAGCGTTTTAACATGCTCACCTTTACGTTCTTTGACAATAGGCGCCAATAGCATCATTTTGCTGCCTTCCGGCATCTCTAGGACTTTGTCCACCATTTGGCTGATGGTTTGCGCGGCAAGAGGGGCATGATGCGTTGGACAGCGGGGTTCGCCCACACGAGCATACAATAGACGTAAGTAGTCGTAGACTTCGGTAATTGTACCGACGGTTGAACGCGGGTTATGAGAAGTAGATTTCTGTTCAATAGAAATCGCAGGTGATAACCCTTCAATGTGGTCGACATCGGGTTTTTCCATCAGAGACAAAAACTGACGAGCGTAGGCAGAGAGAGACTCTACGTAGCGTCGTTGGCCTTCTGCATACAATGTATCGAAAGCGAGAGAGGATTTACCGGAGCCACTTAGTCCAGTAATGACAATCAGTTTATCGCGAGGGATTGTAAGATTAATGTCTTTAAGGTTATGGGTTCGGGCACCGCGAACTTCTATTTTATCCATCGTTTTTGCTCTATGTATAACCAAGTGGGGCAAGTATTACATAGTGTGAGAAATGTGCAAAGAAAATTACTGGATAAAAAAACAGTAAAGTAAAAAGCCCAGCGTTGTGCTGGGCTTTCGATACAGTAATTTCGTACTAAGACGATGCTTTATACTGCTTTTTGTGTTGCGTGCTTACCTAGCTCAGAGGTTTTTTCATCTTTTAGATACAGGTTTTCAAAACAATAGTTAGTTGCTTCGATGTAACCTTCAACGCTACCACAGTCAAAGCGTTTACCCTTGAATTTGTAAGCCAACACACAGCCCGCTTTTGCTTGCTTCAGCAGCGCGTCAGTGATTTGAATTTCACCACCTTTACCAGGTTCGGTGTTTTCGATCAGTTCAAAAATATCGGGAGTCAGGATGTAGCGGCCAATGATAGCAAGGTTGCTAGGCGCCGTGCCTTTCTCTGGTTTTTCTACCATGTCGTCTACGCGGTAGATGTCGTCTTTGATCATTTCACCAGAGATAACGCCGTATTTGTGTGTTTCTTCGGCTGGTACTTCTTGCACTGCAACGATAGAACAGCGGAACTGCTTAAATAGTGCCACCATCTGAGCCAGTACGCCCTCTTGCTCGTTCACACAAAGGTCATCAGCAAGAACAACAGCAAATGGCTCATCGCCTACCAATTCTCGTCCAGTTAGAATCGCGTGGCCCAAGCCTTTCATTTCGCGTTGACGTATATAAGTGAAGTTTGCAGATTCAATGATTTCACGGATATCTACCAACAGCTCTTCTTTGTTGGTACCGCTAATCTGATGTTCCAGTTCGTAGTTCTTATCAAAGTGGTCCATGATCGAGTGCTTGCCACGACCTGTCACAATACACATGCCGTTCATACCAGCTTGGATTGCTTCTTCGACACCGTATTCAATAAGCGGTTTGTTCACGACTGGCATCATCTCTTTTGGCATAGATTTCGTTGCCGGTAGGAAGCGTGTGCCATAGCCTGCAGCAGGGAACAGACATTTTTTTATCATTGGGGGAATATCCTATCTCGTTTTTATCAAGAATCTGCGCATAACTTTAACACGAGAGGTATCAATGAATCATGAATAAAGTAGGAAAAAATGTGAGACTCGGTGCGGAAAAAAGATGAGCGACTCGTCATTTCAGTTATCAGAGCCGCTAACATTGCATCACGACATTAAGTTTTGGTCTGCCCAGGCGATTGCCTGTACTCGGTTCTTTACGGATAGCTTTTTGAATATCTGATACAAGTGCGATTTGATGGTGAATTCACTGACGAATAACTCTTCGGCCATCTGACTGTTCGAGGCGCCAGCTTGTAGGCAACGCAGTACTTGTAGCTCACGAATGGTTAGGTCTACCGTAGCTGGTGCAGTATGAGTATTAATGACATTGCGGTAATAGTGTAAAAGTTGACTGGTTACATTACGCGGCAGCCAGTTTTGACCGTTAACAATGCCTTTTAACCCTTCTCCAATTTGCTCTAGCGTATCTTCAGAATAAAACACACCTTTTAATTGACCAAATGAAAGAAGTTCATCTGTGGTTAGTCTTTTAGGCACGTTGAAGACAACGGTTTCAAAGTTTTTCCATACAAGAGGCAAGTTTTTGATCGATTGAACAAGTGATTTATGTTCACTGAAGTCTATCAGTAGAATTTTATTACGGTGTTGTGGCTTGGCTTCCATGAGTGCTTCGGTTGAAATCACCGGGATGCTCATATCAATGTACTTTTCGAGTGCCGCCACTTTTTTTTGCGCATTATCTTCCATACTGATCAGAAATAGCTTTCTTGCGTAAGCCGACTTTCTCACGTGTTCCAATCTCCCTGGGTTCAATAGAAGCCATAAACTGGCATTAAAGAGAGGCCATAACCATCGCTTTACTGAATAAATGCGTTCGAATTCAAAGCTTCACGAAACGATGTCTGCAACGCGAATCAAAAATGCTACACACGTAAGTTGAAATACGATTTGGGTTCTAGAGGGTGACTCAATAGATCACAATGGTATTAGACTTTAATCAAAACATTAAAGCGTGCTATTCTAATGCGCTAAAATTTTATATATCCAGAGTGAAACGGAGCACATCATGGCCAGCCGTGGAATTAACAAAGTTATTTTGGTGGGGAATCTAGGTAACGACCCTGAAATTCGTTACATGCCGAATGGCGGTGCAGTAGCAAACATTACTATTGCGACTTCTGATTCATGGCGTGATAAAGCGACTGGCGAACAGCGCGAAAAAACGGAATGGCACCGTGTTGTGTTGTTCGGCAAACTTGCGGAAGTAGCAGGTGAGTACTTGCGTAAAGGCTCTCAAGTCTACATTGAAGGGCAACTGCAAACTCGCAAATGGCAAGATCAAAGTGGTCAAGATCGCTACTCAACTGAAGTCGTTGTTCAAGGCTTCAATGGTGTGATGCAAATGCTTGGCGGTCGTGCTCAAGGTGGCGGCGCACCTATGGGCGGTCAACAGCAGCAACAAGGTGGATGGGGTCAGCCTCAACAGCCAGCTCAGCAGCAGTACAATGCGCCTCAGCAACAGCAACCACAACAACAGGCTCCGCAGCAATCACAGCAGCAGTACAATGAGCCACCAATGGATTTTGACGACGATATCCCGTTCTAAATTCTGCTTATGCTTGAATCGAAAAGGCCGCGAATATCGCGGCCTTTTTTATTGTCGCAATCTAATGATCTCACAGGCTTATCTTGGCAAGGTTAGGCGTAACAATAAAACTTATCAATGAGTGTGATTTTCTTTATGCTCCAGCCTCTCACTATCAGACTAATCCGATTGTTTGATGAACTCTTATCAAGTATAAATATTTCAATAAGGTATATGATGAATAAAAAAGGAATTTGGTATTCATGAGGTATACCCCAACTCTTAAGTTAAGCACACGGCTGGTGGCCTTCGTCACCATGATCGTTATCTGCGCCATGTTTATCTTGTTTGTCGGTGGCACCCTCTCTTTTAAACGTCTTGGGCAGGAATATCTCACCCATTATTTAGAAGGGATCGTAGAGGTGGTCGACAAGGAGATGGAAGATCCTGACGCCGCTTATTCTATGCAGCGCTGGATGCCGAAAATGCTGCAGGCTTCCAATATTGTCGAAATGACGTTGTCGACCAACAACGCCGTTGTTTATCGCTTCAAAGATACTTCTCATCAAATGGAAGCGTCAGTCTTGTTTGAGGCTGAGTACCAGTTGACTCACAATCAAGATTACACGATTCACTTTAAAGCAATTCCCCCTTACTTAGGTTACAGCTACTCAATGCAGGCGCTTTGGTCGATCACGCTTGCCGTTATATTGATCATCTTCTGCTTAATGCGCGGCGTGGCATGGCTTAAGGAACAATTAGAAGGCTCCGAAATGCTCGAAGAGCGAGGCAGAATGATCCTGGCTGGTAGGGTGGAGCAGTATGCCAAAGGTGACAAAAAAGAATGGCCTTACACCGCCAGTGAAGCGCTCGATGTATTAATCGAAGAGTTACAAGATGCGCGTCAAGAGCGAAGCCGATTTGATACCTTTATTCGAACTCAAACCTTCCTTGATAAGCTAACCGGTACCGCTAACCGAGTGTTATTTGATAGCAAGTTGGAATCGGCGTTACTAGAAAGCGGGGCTCGCGGCGCCGTGTTGCTAGTTCGTATTCAAGACTGGAAACTGGTTGAAGAAGAGCAAGATAAGCAAATTACGGATGAGTTTATTGTTGAAGTTGGGAGTTTATTGTCCAATTTAGTTCAACGATACCCAGATGTTGTATTTTCCCGTTATTACGATGCTGATTTTGCGCTTTTTCTACCGCACCAAAGTGCGAAAGATGTGGCTAACCTTGCCTCGCAATGCATTCGCCAGTTAGAAAAGTTAATGCCGCCAGAGCCACTTGATCCAGACAACTGGTGCCATATTGGCATCACCACTTATAAAGAAGGTGAGCGACACAGCCAAATCATTGATGAAGCCGAGACTGCTTTGCGTAGTGCGCAACTACAAAATAACAATAATTGGAGTCGCTTCAAAAAATGGAACCACGATGAAGAAGCTCGCGGAAGTGTGAGGTGGAGAACGTTATTTGACACAGCACTTACACCTGAAAGTGTGATACTCTACGCACAATCTGTGCACCCAATAAGTGACGCGACGCATAAAAAATCATTATATGAAGAGTTAACATGTCGGATTCGCGATCCTGAGAATGGGATTGTTAAAGCATCTCGGTTCATTTCTGCGATCAGACAGGTTGGTTATGAAGCGCAAATGGATAAGTCGGTTATTAATAAATTCTTAAGAGAGTTTAAGGATAATTTTGATAACTCAAGATCGTATGCGCTCAATTTGAATGTAACGCCATTTTCTAACCGAGAGTACTTTAAATGGTTTCGTGATGAACTCTTACAGTTGTCACGTGAGCAGAGAAAGTGTCTCAGTTTTGAGTTTGTTGAAGCACAATTTGTAAGACACTTAGACTTTATGCGACCAGTCGCTAAAATGCTGGCCGGTTTAGGGTGCCACTTAATGGTTGGGCAGGCTGGGCGTACCATCGTCAGCACTCACTATTTAAAAGAAGTGGACATTCGTTACCTTAAACTTCATCGCAGTTTAGTAGCAAAAATCGACCAACGACATGAAAACCAGCTATTTGTCCGCAGTATGCTAGGTGCGGCGGCAAACAGTAAAACTAAAATTATAGCAGTGGGAATTGAGAATCAGAACGAGCTCAACACATTAATTGAGCTCGGGGTTTATGGTGGGCAAGGGCGTTACTTTTCTGCGGAGCAGCAGTTTCTTCCTCGTCCCCAAGCGTTGCCGAATTCTCAATCAGAATCCCAAGTTAAATTGGGAAGACGAAATCGCTGGCGGAAAAAATAAAGATAATAATCATGGATTTCAAAGCACTATTCGACAAGCTTAAGCGATCATCTAGTGGTGATCGCTCCTGCTTTTTGGTTATTCAGCCAGACGCCGTTTATTTATCATCTTCAATCAAAAGTAGTCGTCCATACCAATTTGATATTTCTGAGTCCAATTGGGAAAAAGCCGTTGAGCAAGCATTGAGCGTTGCAGCGAGTGCGTATGATTCATTAACGGTTATTCTTTCTCATAACTATTACCAGATGTACCAAATCGACAAACCGGTCATGCCGCGTCAAGAATGGCCAGCCGCATTACCGTTTTTGTTGAAAGAACTGATCTCTGAGCGCGCCATCGACATTATTGCCGATGCGGTCGAGTTACCGAATTCAACCAAAGTGCAAGCATACGTCTTATCGCGAAAAATATTGGATAAGATTGTGTTACTGGCCAGTCGAGCCCAGTTACCATTAGAAGCCATTCTTCCTGAAGACGATATTTGGGGAGAGACTGCTGGTGAACTAGGAAACTTCCTATTATTACAACGCAGTGTGCGTGGTCATTTCCGTATAAGCGCTTTTGTCGAAAATACTATTGCGTTCCACCGCTCTATTCGCAGTGTGACGCCACCGTTAACGGGGGTTCCGTCTAGCGATTTACAGATGGACAGTCTGTCGTTAGAACTGCAACGTTCGATTGACTATCTTTCATCTCAGTTACGCCACGTGCAATTACACCAATTGAAAGTGTGCTGTGATGAAGAGGATGAGAGCGAGCTTGTTCAGGCTCTGAACTACCGTTTAAGTACTAAGGTTTCACCGTTATTACCACCAGAACATGAGCTATCAGGGCATGTTTTGGCTGACACTGCGGCTACTTCAAATACTCGACGCGTCAACTTATATCCCGATTACTTAAAACCGAAAAAAGAGCTCCTGACGCTAAAAAATATCGCGTTATCTTGGGGCGTTGCGGCGGCTGCAATTCTATTTTCTTACGGTTATGTCACTTGGCAGAGCAGCGGTTTGGAAGATGAGATTGCTATTGTAAAAAGTAAAGGCGATATCATGAAGTCAGAGCTTGAACGTTATCAAGTCAAGCTACGTAAACATCAACCTGACAATAATAAGCTGGCAGCTAAAGCCCGCTTAGAGCGTGAAGTCAAGGCGAAGCGAGACTCGCTTAAAGCTGTCGGGAAATACGATGACTCGCAACGCACGGGTTACTCTGGCGTGATGCAATCATTAGCGAAGCTAGGAAACCAAGAAATTTCTTTGTCCGAAATTCGAATCAATACCCATACCTTAGATCTGAAGGGACTAGCGAAAAAACCGAGCTCAGTGCCAAATTGGGTCAGCCAATTTAAAAATGAAATTAGCTTGGTTGGCCGAACGTTTGACGACGTCAAAATAGGTCGAAATGATAAGGATATTGTGACGTTTGAACTAAAAACGCGCGAGGATAAAGAGAAATGAACGAATTCTGGCTCTCATTAGAAGGGCGCTTTGGCGAAATGAGTACGCGTGAAAAAGTGCTCACTGCATTGTGCGGTTTAGTTGTCGTAATCATGTTGCTCTTTACGCTGGTATTGGAGCCAAAGCTTAACGAGATCATCAGTAATGAGAGGCAACTAAGTAATTTAAAGCAAGCAAATCAAAAGATTGAAATCGATACGCTACGTATTCAGGCGCAACTTAAGAAAGATCCAAATGCTGAGATTGATCGCGCGATATCTAATCTGTTAGCTGAGAGTCAGCATCTTTCGATGCAATTAGCGGAGATCATCGAGCATCTTATTACACCTTCGCAAATGGCTGAGCTGCTTGAAAATGTGTTGGAGCAGCAAAGTGGCATTCACCTTTTGTCTCTGCAAACCTTGCCATCTGAGCCAATAACGGAAGATAAAGAAGCATCGCAATACTCTGGTTACTACGTGCATCCTGTTCGTATGGAACTGACTGGTGACTATTTTTCTATTGCTAATTATCTGAATAAATTGGAGAGCCTTCCTGCGAGTTATTACTGGCGAAGCTTTAGTTATAAAGTCGAAGAGTACCCGAAAGCGAAGCTTGTGTTAGAAGTCTACACACTAGGATCTAGAGAGGAGTTTATTGGTGGTTAACAAACTCATCATCTCATTGCTTGTTATGGCAGCGGCAGGAACCGCTTGGGCAAACCAAGACCCAACGGCCCCACTTGGTTGGGAAAAGCCAGCGGTTGAAACGTCAGCGAAACCAAAAGTTAAACGGTACCGACTGCCTAAGCTCAACAGTATTGTGTGTAAGCCAAGTACTGATTGTATCGCGATTATGGATAACAAACTTGTCGAAAAAGGCGAGCTATTTAAGGGTTATCGCGTCGCGAGCATTAATAGTGAATTTGTAACTTTAAAGCGTGGTAACCGTCAGTGGGACCTAGAGCTTTTTGATTTAAACGTAAAACAATAATAACCAGAGCCCGATCAGATATGCGCAAATTAGTTGTAGGAATAACGATTGCTTCTTTAATGGGATGTTCAATGGGTCATCGGAATCCAGTGGAAGTTAAAGAAGCGCTCAATGAATCGATCAATCAAGCGAACAGCCGCACATTGGAAGAAATCCCTTCTTCTGTTGAGGCAGACTTGATGCCAAATTTAGACTCGAACGTTGCATCAGAGCAAGGCACCTCGAAGCGTTTTCGTATTCAGGCGAATGCGGTCGATGCAAGAAGCTTTTTCGCCTCATTAGTGAAAGGCACTGAGTACAGCGTGGCGATTCACCCATCGGTACAAGGTAATATCACCGTCAACTTGTCAGATGTGACATTGGATGAAGTTCTGAATGTCGTACAGAATATGTATGGCTATGACGTGGTGAAGTCTGGCAAAGTTATTCAAATCTACCCAGCAGGTATGCGTACGGTGACCATTCCAGTCGATTACCTGCAGTTCAAGCGTTCTGGTCGCTCATTAACCAGCATTGTTACGGGCTCTGTAACCTCGGCTGGTACGTCTAATTCTGGTGGTAGCTCAGACAGTTCTGACTCGTCAGACTCTAACAATGGAAACAACAACGATAGCTCGACCACATCTACGGGCGGTACACGCATCGAAACCATCACTGAAAGTGACTTCTGGCCGATGCTGCAGCAAGCTGTTGCGAATCTAATTGGTTCAGGCAAAGGGCAAAGTGTGGTTGTAACGCCACAAGCGGGAGTTATTACGGTTCGAGCATTTCCAGATGATATTCGCGAAGTACGCGAGTTCTTAGGTGTATCGCAGGAGCGCATGCAGCGCCAGGTCATTCTTGAAGCTAAAATCCTAGAAGTGACGTTGAATGATGGCTACCAACAAGGCATCAACTGGTCAAACTTATCGGCGTCAATTGGTAACTCGGGTAGTATCGTAGTCAACCGCCCTGAATCGGCATTACCACCATTGGATGCGATTGGCACGCTATTGGGCGGTCAAACTAACGTGACTATCTCTGATGGTAACTTCAATGCCGTGTTGAGCTTTATGTCTACGCAAGGTGACTTGAACGTCCTTTCGAGCCCTCGTATTACCGCTGCCAACAACCAAAAATCTGTCATCAAAGTGGGTACCGATGAGTACTTTGTTACCGAGCTATCGAGCAATGCAGGCAACGGTGAAAACTCAAATGCAGTTCCTGAAGTAGAACTGACGCCATTCTTCTCGGGTATTTCCCTCGATGTGACTCCGCAAATTGATAACAAAGGCAATGTGTTCCTGCATGTTCACCCCGCAGTTATTGAAGTCACGGAAGAAGTGAAGCAATTGAACTTGGGCGGAGATTTCCAAAACATCCAACTGCCATTAGCGAAAAGCTCTATTCGTGAATCAGACTCGGTTATTCGTGCTAAAGATGGCGATGTTGTGGTTATCGGCGGGTTGATGAAACAGCAAAATCGTGAGCTTGTTTCTAAAGTCCCATTTTTGGGCGATGTACCAGCACTGGGGCATTTGTTCCGCAACGTAAATAACGTAACTGAGAAAACAGAATTGGTCATCTTGCTAAAACCGACCGTAGTTGGCGTGAACTCTTGGCAGAAAGAGCTAGAGCGCTCTCGTGATCTGCTGCAAGAGTGGTTCCCAGATGCGCAATAAGCGCTGGGAAAGGTTCTGTTTTTCAAAAGGTTTGTGATTCGAGTATGTACTGGCTTTGTTGCGTAATTCGATGGAACTAAATCAAGAAACTACGATCTGAGCGGCTACGCCCATCAATCGTCGTAGC
>NZ_JAWOWL010000054.1:0-22498 GCF_033340395.1 Vibrio sp. 1159
TGAGTAGTTTTACAGGCAAAGCCGAAACGGATGATAACCACCTACTGAAGTAGGTGGTTTAGGGCTGAAAATAAAAAGGCCATCATAATGATGGCCTTTCTAACTTTAGCGTTTAACAATCGTCGTTTACGTTCGACTGTTTAGACGGTCCTGCAATTACGCTAGCAATTCTTTAGCTGTGTTCACTACGTTTTCAGTCGTGAAGCCAAACATCTCGAATAGCTGACCAGCAGGTGCTGATTCACCGAATGTTGTCATACCGATGATGCGACCGTCGAAGCCTACGTACTTGTACCAGAAATCCGCAATGCCTGCTTCAATAGCGATACGTGCCGTTACGTCTGATGGCAGTACAGATTCACGGTAAGCAGCGTCTTGTTTGTCGAATGCGTCTGTTGATGGCATTGAAACAACGCGTACTTTCTTGCCTTCTGAAGTTAGTTGCTCAGCGGCTTTCACTGCAAGCTCAACCTCAGAACCTGTTGCGATAAGGATTAGCTCAGGCTTACCTTCGCTATCTTTCAGGATGTAAGCACCTTTCGCGATGTCTGCGACTTGTTCAGCAGTACGCTCTTGTTGCGCTAGGTTTTGACGAGAGAAGATAAGTGCAGTTGGTGCATCTTTACGTTCAATCGCTAGTTTCCATGCAACTGCAGACTCAACTTGGTCACATGGGCGCCATGTGCTCATGTTTGGAGTTACACGTAGAGACGCCATTTGCTCAACAGGTTGGTGAGTTGGGCCATCTTCGCCAAGACCGATCGAATCATGCGTGTAAACTTGGATGTTCTGAATTTTCATCAGCGCAGCCATACGCATTGCGTTACGAGCGTATTCCATGAACATTAGGAATGTTGCGCCGTAAGGAACGAAACCACCGTGCAATGCGATACCGTTGATGATAGCAGTCATACCGAATTCGCGTACACCGTAGTGGATGTAGTTGCCAGAGAAGTCCTCCGTTTCTAGAGACTTAGAACCAGACCACATGGTCAGGTTAGAAGGCGCTAGGTCAGCAGAACCACCCATAAACTCAGGAAGCATTTGACCAAACGCTTCTAGTGCATTTTGCGATGCTTTACGTGATGCAATGTTCGCTGGGTTTGCTTGAAGATCGGCAATGATTTGGTTCGCTTTTTCTTCCCACTGTGCAGGAAGTTCGCCGTTTAGACGTCGTTTAAGCTCTGCCGCTTCAGCAGGGTAAGCTGCAGCGTATGCCTCGAATTTTTCATTCCAAGCTGCTTCTTTCGCGGCGCCCGCTTCTTTTGCATCCCACTCAGCGTAAACATCTGCCGGGATCTCAAATGGGCCGTACTCCCAACCTAGGTATTCACGAGCCGCTTGGATCTCATCGTGACCTAGTGGTGCACCGTGACAGTCGTGCGAACCAGACTTGTTAGGAGAACCGAAACCGATAATTGTTTTGGTACAGATAAGCGTAGGACGTGGGTCCGCTTTTGCTGCTTTAATTGCTGCGTTGATCGCGTCTGAGTCGTGACCATCGACTGCTGGGATTACATGCCAGCCGTACGCTTCAAAACGCTTAGGTGTATCGTCAGAGAACCAGCCTTCAACGTGACCGTCGATAGAAATGCCGTTGTCATCCCAAAACGCGATCAGTTTGCCTAGACCTAACGTCCCAGCAAGAGAGCATGCTTCATGCGAGATGCCTTCCATTAGACAGCCGTCACCCATGAACACATACGTAAAGTGGTCAACGATATCGTGACCTTCTTTGTTGAACTGTGCCGCTAGTGCTTTCTCTGCGATCGCCATACCAACAGCGTTAGTGATGCCTTGACCTAGAGGACCCGTTGTTGTCTCGATACCAGGCGCGTAGCCGTACTCTGGGTGACCTGGGGTTTTTGAGTGCAATTGACGGAAGTGTTTCAGATCGTCAATAGATAGCTCGTAACCGCTTAAGTGCAGTAGAGAGTAAATAAGCATTGACCCATGACCGTTTGACAGCACAAAGCGATCGCGGTCGGCCCACTCTGGGTTTGAAGGGTTATGGTTTAGGTGAGAGCGCCAAAGAACTTCAGCGATATCAGCCATACCCATTGGTGCGCCTGGGTGGCCTGAGTTAGCTTGTTGAACACCATCCATGCTTAGAGCACGAATTGCATTGGCAAGATGTTTACGAGACGACATGTCTGCTCCTGAGTACATTAAGCGAAACGAAAAGTAGGTCATAATTCTCTCAAAGCCCTGTTGGGTGTGCAAACGTTTTCCAGTCCAAAACCTCACAAATATTGCACCTTTCGCGCCAAATCGTTCGAAGTTCTTAAAATTATCAATAAATCAGGCAAACGTTTGGTTGTAACAAAAACCAAAAAAGAGCTTGTAATTCGAGCAATCAAATTTAGAATAGACGTCTAGATGTAGATACACCTACAAAAATTAGTATTAATTTGCGCTGGAGAGTTTATCATTCCCCAGTTTTAAACCAGATATAGTGGAGCTAACATGGCTAAGCACCTGTTTACTTCTGAGTCAGTATCAGAAGGTCATCCAGATAAAATTGCAGACCAGATTTCTGATGCGGTTCTTGACGCGATTCTAGAGCAAGATCCAAAGGCTCGTGTTGCATGTGAGACTTACGTTAAAACCGGTATGGTAATGGTGGGTGGTGAAATCACGACTTCAGCATGGGTAGACATCGAAGAGTTAACTCGTGAAACCGTTCGTGAAATCGGCTACGTACATTCAGATATGGGCTTTGACGCAGATTCTTGTGCGGTACTAAACACAATCGGTAAACAGTCGCCAGATATCAACCAAGGTGTTGATAAAGCTGACCCTAAAGAACAAGGTGCAGGCGACCAAGGCATCATGTTTGGTTACGCTTGTAACGAAACTGAAGTACTAATGCCAGCGCCAATTACTTACTCTCACCGTCTTGTTCAAAAGCAAGCAGAAGTTCGTAAAAACGGCACACTACCTTGGTTGCGTCCTGATGCAAAATCTCAGGTAACATTCCAATACGATCAAGGTAACATCGTTGGTATCGACGCGGTTGTTCTTTCAACTCAACACTGTGACTCAATCTCAACTTCAGACCTGCGTGAAGCGGTAATGGAAGAGATCATTAAGCCAGTGCTACCTTCTGAGTGGATCAACAAAGAAACAAACTTCTTCATTAATCCAACCGGTCGCTTCGTAATCGGTGGTCCTATGGGTGACTGTGGTCTAACTGGTCGTAAGATCATCGTAGATACCTACGGCGGCGCAGCTCGTCACGGTGGCGGTGCGTTTTCTGGTAAAGATCCATCAAAAGTTGACCGTAGTGCAGCATACGCAGCACGCTACGTAGCGAAAAACATCGTAGCGGCAGGCATGGCTGACCGTTGTGAGATCCAACTTTCTTACGCAATCGGTGTTGCTGATCCAACGTCTATCATGGTGGAAACGTTCGGTACTGAGAAAGTATCTCACGACATCATCATTGAAGCGGTTCGTCAATTCTTCGACCTACGTCCATACGGTCTACAAGAAATGCTTAACCTTCTTCAACCTATCTACAAGAAGACAGCGGCTTACGGTCACTTCGGTCGTGAAGAATTCCCGTGGGAAGCAACAGACAAAGCTGCACTTCTACGCGATTTCGCTGGCATCAAATAATCAAGCCATGCAAGAATCAATCAAGCCCTCGCCTATGGTGGGGGCTTTTTATTTTCAGCAACTTTTATCTAGTCATTTCGACTCATACCGCCCTGCGCCACAAAGCAGTCCTGTTTCTCCCTCATTTTTATACCGAATAAATTTTAAGCAATTATTTGTAAATTATCCCATCTCCGCCAATAGTTAAAATATTGTTAATTCCAATTTAAATAGAGACGTCGGATGCTGGCGACTGTGGAAGCAACACTTAAGTAAAGACATGAGTCAGGCATCTTTATGGCCGATACCAAACTAAGCCAATGCTCAGATGTAAACTTGAAAAAGTCGCTTCAAGTTTGACTGAACAAAAACCGCTGTCAATTGGTATAAGCGGATAATGTGGGAATAAATCAAGGAGGAGTTATGCCTCGAACTGTTAATCCATCGGACTTCCACAACAAGCGAAAGGAAGTGCCAGACAACGAATACGCCAGAACCATACCGTGCAATACGGTCAATCTTTCTGCACCTTTTCATTGGCTAGCATTAGGTCTGCATGATTTCGTGCGAATGCCACTTATTAGTGCTTTCTATGGCATCTGTTTTATGGCAGCTGCGATAGGCATTGTTTTGCTCGTACAGTGGCAAGGCACACACTTGGTCGTCATGCCCAGTTTGATTGTTTACATGTTAATCGGTCCGTTTCTCGCGCTGGGCTTGTATGATGCCAGTTGGGAGAGAGAGCGCGGACACAAAGCAAGCTTGTTCCATTCAATGAAAGCGATCGGTCGTAACTCAACATCTCAATGGGCGTTCGCCGTGTTACTCGCAGTGTGTATGATATTTTGGATGCGCATTGCCGCTCTACTTCATGCGCTCTACCCTTCTGTTCAAGGGGCACCTTTAAGTGAGTTCCTACCCTTCCTTGTCATCGGCTCTTTAGTTGGCTTTGTTTTGGCTTGTGTGGTGTTTAGCATTTCAGCCTTTTCTATTCCGCTCATGATGGAGCGTCGCGTAGACATGATGACCGCTGTATTTACCAGCTTTAATGCCGTGAAATCCAACATTCCAGCAATGATTGTTTGGGCAGCGATCATCTGTGGCGGTATTCTTATCGGCTTTGCGACCTACGGGATCGGAATGTTGTTTACCATGCCAGTTCTAGGCTACGGTACATGGCACGCTTACCATGCCACCATCAAGAAAAAACACACACCATAATTAACTGATGCTATGATCTGGCCCTCGCAAATGCGGGGGCTTTTTTATTTGATTTATCGAGGTGAATTGTGGATATAGAACTCAGCTATAAAGCCAAGCAAGTGATGGCGGACTGTATCGCGATGGCGGAACAAGCTTTCAAACGTTCTTTCCCGATTCCAACAATCACCTTCGACGTTCGTGGGAAAGCGGCAGGAAAAGCCTACCTTCAATTAAATCAAGTACGCCTAAACTCTGTTTTATTTCGCGAAAACACCCAAGCATTCTTAGATGAAGTCATTCCTCATGAAGTAGCACACCTGATTACTTATCAGGTTTACGGGCGAGTTAGGCCTCACGGCAAAGAATGGAAAGGCGTCATGGAAGCCGTATTTAACGTACCAGCCAAAACCACTCACAGCTTTGAAGTAAAATCCGTTCAAGGTAAAACCTTTGAGTATCGTTGTGGTTGTATGACCTACCCTCTATCGATTCGCCGTCATAATAAAGTGCTGCGCAAAGAGGCGACGTACTCTTGTCAAAAATGCCGCCAACCACTTAACTTCACCGGTATTCAATTATCGTAGCCCTTACCTCATAGTGTTACTTGCGTTCCCAAAATAAAGATCGATTTGATCAAAACCTTCCCTTCGCCAACTATTGTTAACTTACTCATCACTAAAGCTATTTTATGCGTGTTATCATGAATAAAGTCATACTTTATAAAGACTTTTATCATGAAATACTTATTCTCTCTGTTGCTTATCGCGCTTTCTAGCACTGCGATTGCCGCGCCACCGAGCTCATTCTCTGCAGCCAAACGTGAGGCGGTCAAAATTTATCAAGACCATCCAACAAGCTTCTACTGTGGCTGTAACATTCAATGGCAAGGCAAGAAAGGCTTACCCGATTTAGCCTCTTGCGGCTACCAAGTCCGTAAACAAGAAAAACGGGCTGCACGAATCGAATGGGAGCATGTGGTTCCTGCGTGGCAATTTGGCCACCAGCGTCAATGCTGGCAAGATGGCGGACGTAAAAACTGTAAGAAAAAAGACAAAACTTTTCGTTTGATGGAAGCAGACTTGCACAACCTAACTCCTGCTATTGGTGAAGTAAACGGTGACCGTTCGAACTACAACTTCAGCCAATGGAACGGTATGGATGGCGTGAGTTATGGTCGCTGTGAGATGCAAGTGAACTTTAAGCAGCGTAAAGTCATGCCACCAGACCGTGCGCGTGGCTCAATTGCTCGTACCTATCTATACATGAGCAAAGAGTACGGTTTCAAACTGTCGAAGCAGCAAACGCAATTAATGAGTGCTTGGAACAAAACCTATCCTGTCGATAAATGGGAATGTGAGCGTGACGAGCGCATTGCAAAAGTACAGGGCAATCACAACCCATTTGTTCAAGAAGCCTGCCGCGCACTGTAACCTCCGACCTCGAAGCGTTTCAATTACTGATATTGAAACGCTTCTTGCCCCTTGTTTTTTCGGTGCAAAGCATCCATGTTAGGGTTTAAGTTTATTCTCTTGCTGGAAATCTCATGCGTACCCCTCGAATTTATCATCCAGAAACCATTCATCAACTTGGCTCACTTGCTTTAAGTGACGACGCAGCAGGCCATATCGGTCGTGTTTTGCGCATGAAAGAAGGCCAAGACGTTCTCCTTTTTGACGGCAGTGGCGCAGAGTTCCCAGCGGTTATCAGTGAAGTCAGCAAAAAATCAGTTTTGGTTAACATCACCGAGCGCGTAGAAAACAGTATTGAATCCCCTTTAGATCTGCACCTTGGTCAAGTCATTTCACGTGGCGATAAGATGGAGTTCACCATCCAAAAGTCTGTTGAACTTGGCGTCAATACCATCACTCCTCTGATTTCTGAACGTTGTGGTGTCAAGCTTGACCAAAAGCGTTTTGAGAAAAAACTCGCGCAATGGCAGAAAATCGCCATCAGTGCCTGTGAGCAATGTGGGCGTAATGTCGTGCCCGAAATTCGTCCAATTATGAGCTTGGAAGAGTGGTGTAAAGAAGAGTACGATGGTTTAAAGCTTAACCTTCACCCTCGTGCTAAATACTCAATCAACACTTTGCCAACCCCGGTTGAAAAAGTGCGCCTACTGATCGGTCCTGAAGGCGGTTTATCGTCTGAAGAAATCGAGATGACTCGAGAATACCAATTTGAAGAAACGCTACTCGGCCCTCGCGTTCTGCGTACCGAAACAGCGGCTCTGACAGCAATTACAGCCTTACAAGTTCGTTTCGGCGATCTTGGTTAAACGGAGAAAAATAATGATCAAACTCGGTATCGTAATGGACCCAATCTCGTCCATTAACATCAAAAAAGACTCTAGCTTTGCCATGATGCTTGAAGCGCAACGACGCGGCTATGAAATCCACTACATGGAAATGAATGATCTGCATCTCGATCAAGGCGTTGCCATTGCAGATACTAAAGTGGTAGAACTAAAAGAAGATCCAAACGGTTGGTACGAGTTCAAATCAGAGCAAACTATCGAACTGTCTGAGCTAGACGCGGTGCTAATGCGTAAAGATCCTCCGTTTGATACTGAATACATCTACGCGACTTACATCCTTGAGCGTGCAGAAGAACAGGGTGCACTGATCGTTAACAAGCCTCAAAGCTTACGTGATTGTAACGAAAAGCTGTTTACAGCATGGTTCCCAGAGCTGACACCTACAACGATCGTGACGCGAAAAGCAGAAAAAATTAAAGAATTTCGTGAAAAACATGGTGATGTCATCCTGAAACCGCTTGATGGTATGGGTGGCGCGTCCATCTTCCGTGTAAAAGAAAACGATCCAAACGTCTCTGTAATCATCGAGACATTGACTAACCACGGTCAAAACTACGCAATGGCACAAACCTTCGTGCCAGACATCAGCAACGGTGACAAACGTATCCTAGTGGTAGATGGCGAACCTATGCCTTACTGTCTAGCACGCATTCCTGCTAAAGGCGAAACGCGCGGCAACCTAGCCGCTGGTGGTACTGGTGAAGCTCGTCCGCTAAGCGAAACCGACCTCAAAATTGCGCAAACCGTTGCTCCGACACTGAAAGAAAAAGGCCTTATCTTTGTTGGCCTTGACGTAATTGGCGACAAGCTAACAGAAATCAACGTCACCAGCCCAACCTGTATTCGCGAAATTGAAGCAGCTTTTGATATCTCAATCACAGGCAAGCTGATGGATGCGATTGAGCGTCGAGTAAAAGGCGAATAACTCAAACTGTATTACAGTTAATAGAGAGCGTAGTACATTAACTTAAGCAAACTCATGCACATACCTAGATGTAAATTGTATGATGTTTGCTTAAGGGCATTTACGAGAGTTAAGGGTCAGTATGAGTATGAATCTCACAAATCACTTTTTGGTTGCCATGCCTGGGATGAAAGATCCGTACTTTCAAAACAGCGTGATCTACGTTTGTGAGCACAACGAAGACGGCGCTATGGGGCTGATGATCAATGCTCCTGTTGATATCACCGTCGGCAACATGCTCAAGCAGGTGGAAGTTCAGCCAGTACACCCGCGCCTATTTGAAGCCAGTCTAGATAGACCAGTTTATAATGGCGGCCCAATCTCGGAAGATCGTGGCTTTATTTTGCATAAACCCAAAGATTACTACGAGTCCAGCGTCCAAATGACCGATGACCTCGCGGTAACCACTTCGCGTGATATTCTGTCGGTGTTAGGAACAGAAGCAGAACCAAGTGATTACTTAGTGGCACTTGGCTACTCCGGTTGGAGTGCAGGCCAATTAGAAAGTGAGCTGGTCGAAAACTCTTGGCTCACCATTGAAGCGACGCCTGAAATTATCTTTAATACACCAATCAACGAGCGTTGGAAGAAAGCGGTCGAAAAGCTGGGTATCGACCCAAGTCACCTTTCAGCAGACTCTGGACATGCTTAGTCCAAATATACAGTTACATTAGATAGAGACACCTTATGTCACGCACAATTATGGCTTTTGACTTTGGAACCAAAAGCATTGGTAGCGCTATTGGCCAAGAAATTACTGGTACAGCTTCCCCATTAAAAGCCTTTAAAGCCAATGACGGTATTCCAAACTGGGACGATATCGAAAAGCAAATCAAAGAGTGGCAACCAGATTTGCTAGTGGTCGGTTTACCGACCGATCTGCATGGTAAAGACCTTGAGACCATAACCCCTCGTGCACGAAAATTTGCTAAGCGTCTGCAAGGCCGATACGGATTGCCTGTTGAGCTGCATGATGAGCGTTTATCTACTGCAGAAGCTCGTGCGGAGTTGTTCAGCATGGGCGGCTACAAAGCCCTATCGAAAGGTAATGTTGACTGCCAGTCAGCGGTGGTGATTCTAGAAAGCTGGTTTGAAGCCCTTTGGGGTGAGTAAACACTTCAAGCACAATGAAAAAAGGTTGGCTTCTGCCAACCTTTTTTGTTTCTGGATTGGATTAATCCATATCGATCTTAACGTTTGCCAAACTGCCCGTAGAGAATGCTTCACCACGCTGCGTTTTCAACATCAGGCGCAGATCATTCGCTGAGTCGGCACTATGTAGTGCATCCTCTTCGCTGATCTTACCTTGCATCACTAACTTATAAAGAGATTGATCGAACGTCAGCATACCAAACTCATTTGAGCGAGCCATGGTTGACTTCAACTCATGTAAATCTCCGCGACGAATCAAATCCGACACACGTGGACTATTTAGCAAGATCTCAAATACACCATGACGTCCCTGCCCATTTTTATCTCGGATCAGCTGCTGACCAACCACGCCTTTTAGGTTCATCGACAAATCGAACAAGAATTGTTCTTTTTGATCTTTCGGTACCAAGTGAAGAATGCGCTCTAAAGCTTGGTTTGCATTGTTGGCGTGCAACGTTGCCATACACAGGTGACCCGTTTCGGCGAAGGTCATCGCGTATTCCATTGTTTCACGGCTACGGATCTCACCAATCAAAATCATATCTGGTGCTTGGCGCAGCGAGTTTTTAAGCGCAACTTCATAGCTTTCCGTATCTAACCCAACTTCACGTTGAGTCACGATACAGCGCTTGTGTTCATGCACGAACTCGATCGGATCTTCGACCGTCAAAATGTGCCCGGTTTTATTGCTGTTTCGATAGCCTGTCATCGCCGCCATGGTGGTCGATTTACCCGATCCAGTAGCACCGACCACCAGCACCAAACCACGCTTAGCTATCGCCAAATCTTGCAACACTAACGGTAACTTTAACTGCTCAAAAGTAGGAATATTAGTTTCAATACGACGAATCACTGCGCCTGGTAACTCGCGTTGAAAAAAGGCACTCACACGGAAGCGACCACAATCTCTCACAATGGCAAAATTCGACTCGCGACTTTTACGAAATTCCTGACGCCGATCTGGTTCCATAGCGCTGTCGAGTAATGCAGCCACATCACTCTCGGTGAGTTTTTCCCCTTGCGGACGCAATTCGCCATCCACACGAAATAGAATTGGCGCTCCAACCGTGATGTAAAGATCCGACGCTTTCAGCGCCAACATGCCTTCGAGAAATTTATCTAGATCCATCTTCCGTATTCACCATTATCTGTATGAACGTTACGAGAATTGCTGCACTTCTAATCCGATCTTACTATCGACCTCTTCACGAGCAACCATTCCTTGCGCCATTAACTGACGAGCATTTTGCTCCATGGTTTGCATGCCGTGAGCCGCACCTGTTTGAATGATCGAATACATCTGCGCGACTTTGTCTTCGCGGATCAAGTTACGAATCGCAGGCGTTGCCATCATAATTTCATGGCATGCAATACGGCCACCACCATTACGTTTCAATAATTTTTGTGCGATAACCGAACGAAGGGATTCAGAAAGCATCGAGCGCACCATGTCTTTATCGCTGCCAGGGAACACATCGATAATACGGTCAATGGTTTTTGCCGCCGAGCTGGTATGTAACGTGCCGAACACTAAGTGCCCCGTTTCCGCCGCCGTTAACGCAAGGCTGATGGTTTCTTTGTCACGCATCTCACCAACCAGAATGACATCCGGGTCTTCACGCAATGCGCTGCGCAGTGCGTTTTGGAAACTATGGGTGTCACGGTGAACTTCACGCTGGTTGATCAAACATTTATTGTTGTTGTGAACAAATTCAATCGGATCTTCAATTGTGAGTACGTGCTTGTTGTGATTACGGTTAATGTAGTCAACAATGGCTGCTAAGGTCGTCGATTTACCTGAACCTGTTGGGCCAGTGACCAGAACTAAGCCTTTTTCAGCGTTCGCAATTTTTTTGAAGATCTCTGGCGCTTCTAGCTCTTCCAGAGTTGGAATGCTACTTGGAATGGTACGGAATACTGCCGCACAACCGCGAGATTGGTTGAAAGCGTTGACACGGAAACGGCCAACGTTATGCAACTCAAAAGAGAAATCGACTTCGAGTTTTTCTTCGAACTCACTGCGTTGGGCATCGTTCATGATTTCGAAAACCAAACGATGCACTTCTTGGTGTGTAAACGCTGGAATGCCTAGTTTTCTCACATCCCCATCAATACGAACCATTGGTGGGACACCTGCAGAAAGATGTAGATCCGAGGCATTATGTTTTACACTAAAATCCAGTAACTCAGTGATATCCATTTAAAATCCTTAAGTCTAAAGTACAGCTATGAGTAGTATTCAACAAAATATTGAACATATCACCTCTCAAATTCGATATGACGAGCAAAAATGTGGTCGAACTCCAGAGTCAGTGCAACTTCTAGCGGTAAGCAAAACTAAACCTGTCGAGGCAATTCTCGAAGCCTACCAAGCGGGACAAACCGCCTTTGGTGAAAACTACGTTCAAGAGGGCGTCAGTAAAGTTCAGCACTTTGCCGAGCATTATCCAGATAATCGAATCGAATGGCACTTCATTGGCCCGATTCAATCCAATAAATCGCGACTTGTTGCTGAACATTTCGATTGGGTTCACACCATCGATCGAACCAAGATTGCTCAACGCCTGAATGATCAGCGGCCAAGCGAACTTAAACCGCTACAAGTTCTGATTCAGGTTAACACCAGTGGTGAGGCATCTAAGTCTGGTGTCACTGAAGCGGAAGTATTCGAGCTGGCGGAGTTGATTTCTCGCCTACCCAACCTCACTTTAAGAGGGTTGATGTCGATTCCTGCCAACGTGTCTGACTACGAATCACAACTCCGTGAATTTCAGAAGTTGGCTACGTTGAAGCAAACACTCGAAGCACAGTTCCCAGAAATCGATACATTATCAATGGGAATGAGTGGTGATATGACCGCTGCAATCGAAGCTGGTAGTACAATGGTTCGTATTGGAACCGCTATTTTCGGCGCACGAGACTACAGCTAAATCAACAAAACGCTCACTCGCGACATAAGTTATGTCGTCAATCGTTAGAGCGTAAATGCGCAATCATCTTACTCGCCAATAGGAGCAGTAAGTAACAGCGGCGCCATTATACACCTGAGCGCACAACAAATTCTAAATATCATGATGGAAATCAGACAAATGGAACATAAAAAAATCGCCTTCATTGGTGCTGGCAACATGGTGAGAGCCATTGTTTCCGGCTTGGTTGCTAACGGATACCCAGCGCAAAACATTACCGCAACGGCTCCTTCAGAGGCTCGTCGCCTTCTGCTAGAACAAGATTTTGGCATCCGTACCACCAGCGATAACATCCAAGCTGCGACCGAGGCGGATGTGGTGGTATTGTCTGTAAAACCGCAAATGATGGCGGATGTCTGTAAACCACTGCAATCGATCGATTTCACTAATAAACTGGTGATTTCTATTGCCGCAGGCATCAACTGTTCACGATTGGATGATATGCTAGCCACCAAATTGAACTTGGTTCGTGTTATGCCAAATACGCCATCACAGCTTGGGTTGGGTATGAGTGGGTTGTTCGCACCAACTCATGTAACCGAGCACGACAAAGCTTTTGCCGCAGAGTTAATGGAAGCGGTCGGTAAAGTATGCTGGGTTGAGCAAGAGTCTGGCATCAATAATGTGATTGCCGCAGCGGGCAGTGCTCCAGCATACTTCTTCCTGTTTATGGAAGCGATGCAAGCAGAAGCGATTGCGCAAGGCTTTGATAAAGAGACCGCTCGACTATTGGTTCAGCAAGCGGCACTGGGCGCGGCCAGTATGGTGGTTAGCAACCCAGAAACTGAGCTATCGACCCTGCGTGAGAACGTAACATCGAAAGGTGGGACAACGGCAGAAGCACTGCGTACATTCAACGAACATCAACTTTCAGATATTGTCGCTAAAGCCATGCAAGCTGCTGTGGCTCGCGCGGAAGAAATGGAAAAACTGTTTTAATTATTTGGATGAACTCCGTTTAGTATCATCCATCACTTGTTAAGGGTACCTTATGAATTCAATGAGTTTTCTCATCTCAACCCTATTTGACCTGTACATCATGGTCGTAATTTTGCGAATTTGGTTGCAAGCTGCGCGCGCAGACTTCTACAACCCATTCTCGCAATTCATAGTAAAAGCGACTCAGCCGGTCATTGGTCCATTGCGCCGCGTTATCCCTTCCGTGGGGAATATTGACCTAGCAACCGTGTTGTTTGCCTACGTGTTGTGTGTGCTTAAATTTGTCGTGCTTATCCTAATAGCTTCGAACGGTTCCGTCTCTTTCAGCGCTGACTTCTTATTCTTGGGCTTATTATCATTAATCAAAGCCGCAGGTGGCCTATTGTTCTGGGTACTATTGATCCGTGCAATTTTGAGCTGGGTAAGCCAAGGCCGCAGCCCTATCGAGTACGTATTCCATCAACTGACCGAGCCAATGTGCGCTCCAATCCGTCGTATTCTTCCGGCTATTGGTGGTCTTGATTTAAGCGTACTGGTGTTATTTATCGGCTTGCAGTTCGCGAACTTCTTAATGGGCGATATCATTGGTCCAATTTGGTTCCAGCTATAATGTCAGCTGCAGTTTGGCAAGATGGTGAGGACATCATCCTGAAGCTCTATATTCAACCTAAAGCTAGCCGCGATAAAATCGTTGGCTTGCATGGTGAAGAGCTAAAAATCGCCATTACTGCTCCACCTGTCGATGGCAAAGCTAATGCACACCTAACTAAGTTCTTAGCCAAGCAGTTTAAAATCGCTAAGGGCTTGGTTCACATAGAAAAAGGTGAATTAGGACGGCACAAACAAATTCGGATAGAATCGCCTACCCAGATACCGACAGAAATTAAAGCCATCTTATGATGGCTTTTTATTTACGGTTTTGTACCACACTTACTAATACCAACGACTGAGTACGCATTTTTACCCCCTGACCAAGGTAAAATTGCAGCTATGGTTGTTTTATAACAAGTGCTTTGAGGAAGTAACAATGAGCAAATGGATTACCGCATTACTGATTAGCCTGTTGTCGTTACCAAGCTTCGCCGATCAGTTTAAAAATATGAAAGATATCGAAGTACACTATGTCGCGTTTAACTCAACATTCCTAACACCCAAAGTCGCACGTAGCTACGATATCAAACGTAATGGATACCTCGCTGTGGTTAATATTATCGTGTTAGATAGAGCTTCATTGGGTAAGCCAGCATTAGAAGCAAAAATTGCTGGACGCGCGAAGAACCTTATCGGCCAAACTCAGACCTTGACCTTTCGTGAAGTCAAAGAAGGCAATGCGATATACTATTTAGCCGAACTACCAATTACCCACGAAGAAACTTTTACTTTCGATATTGACGTAAAAGCTGGAAACAAAGGCTCAGGTAAGCTTAAATTCACCCAGAAGTTTTATGTTGAAGAGTAATTGGGTTGTGATGTTCCAAAAGCTTTTGGATCTAAGCAGGCTAAAAACCACTTATTAGTTAAAGAATATCTAGAGGAGAACGATTTGTTCTCCTCTATCACTATTAAAAGAGATTCCCATGAAAAAAATTGTGCTAGCAACTGGTAACCAAGGCAAAGTTCGTGAAATGGCAGATTTGTTGTCTGACTTCGGCTTTGAAGTATTAGCGCAAAGTGAATTCAATGTATCGGAAGTAGCTGAAACGGGTACAACTTTCATTGAAAACGCAATCATTAAAGCTCGCCATGCCGCACAAGAAACAGGGCTTCCTGCCATTGCAGACGACTCTGGATTAGAAGTCGATTTCTTAAAAGGCGCTCCGGGCATTTACTCTGCACGTTACGCAGGCGAGAGCGCATCTGATCAAGAGAATCTAGAAAAATTGCTAGCGGCAATGGAAGGCGTACCAGAAGCAGAGCGTACAGCACGTTTCCACTGCGTATTAGTCCTCATGCGTCACGAGAACGACCCAACGCCTATCGTCTGTCACGGTAAATGGGAAGGCCGAATTCTAACTGAAGCACACGGTGAAAATGGCTTTGGCTACGACCCAATCTTCTTTGTTCCTGAAGACAACTGTGCGTCAGCCGAACTTGAACCTGCACGTAAGAAACAACTGTCTCACCGCGGTAAAGCGCTCAAGTCGTTGTTTGCTCAACTGTCTGAGCAAGTGTCTCAGTAATCACGAGCGAATTAGACCATGTTAACGCCCCCAGCACTCAGCTTGTATGTACACATCCCTTGGTGTGTGCAAAAGTGCCCGTATTGCGACTTTAACTCTCACGCGCTCAAAACCGAGATTCCAGAAGAAGAGTACATCAGTGCCCTTTTAGAAGATTTGGATACCGACATTGAGAAATACCGACTTAACGAAGCGCCACGTCCACTGCATTCAATCTTCATTGGTGGTGGTACGCCGAGTTTGATTTCGGCAGAAGGCATCGAGCGTCTACTTAAGGGCATTGAAGCGCGTATCCCGTTCAAGCCTGAAATCGAAATCACCATGGAAGCGAATCCAGGCACCATCGAAGCAGAGCGTTTTGTTGGCTACCGCAAAGCTGGTGTAACGCGTATCTCTATCGGCGTACAAAGCTTTGAGCAGCAGAAGCTTGAGCGTTTGGGGCGCATTCACGGCCAAGACGAAGCCGTCAATGCTGCTAAGCTGGCGCACCAAATCGGTTTGAACAGCTTTAACCTCGATCTCATGCACGGCTTACCTGATCAAAGCATCGAACAAGCCTTGGCAGATTTGGGCAAAGCGATTGAGTTGGCACCGCCGCACTTGTCTTGGTATCAGCTGACCATCGAACCAAACACCATGTTCTACTACAAGCCACCAACGCTACCTGACGATGATGACTTGTGGGATATTTTCGAGCTCGGACACCAAAAACTTGCAGCCGCGGGTTATGTGCAATATGAAATCTCCGGTTACAGCAAGCCGGGCTATCAGTGTCAGCACAACCTCAACTACTGGCGCTTTGGTGATTACCTTGGTATCGGTTGTGGCTCTCATGGCAAACTCAGTTTTACCGACGGACGTATTATTCGAACGACAAAGGTAAAACACCCGCGAGGCTATTTAGCGGCTTATCAAAATATGGTCAAACCTTATCTGCATACGGAACATGTCGTCGCGGATGAAGATCGTCCATTCGAGTTCTTTATGAACCGATTCCGCTTAATTGAAGCCTGTCCGAAGCAAGATTACGTGGACACCACGGGCTTACCGATTAGTACGATTCAAGAAACCATCAACTGGGCGATAGAAATGGGCTACCTGAGTGAAACGCCTACCCACTGGCAAATTACTGAAAAAGGGAAGCTCTTCCTTAATGATTTGCTCGAAGCCTTTATGGCCGAAGAAAGCGAAGAGTAACGCAACCCCAAAACAAAAAAAGCCTCTCAATTGAGAGGCTTTTTATTTAGAAACAGTACCACCCTAAATAAGGTTGACACATTTCCAATATTAGAAAATTGAACGGCCAATTCGCTCTGAGAGCAGCTCAAGCGCCTTAGTACCAGCAAGCGAGTTACCTGAAGGATCAAGCTCTGGAGACCATACTGAAATGGTCATTTCACCAGGTACTACCGCGATAATGCCACCACCAACACCAGACTTACCAGGCATTCCAACGCGATAAGCAAACTCGCCCGCGCCATCATACAAGCCACACGTTGCTAACAGTGCATTAAGTTGTTTGGTTTGCACAGGAGAAACTACAGGCTTACCCGTTTGTACCGATGTGCCCTTGTTTGCTAAATAGCTAAACGTTTTAGCCAAATCGACGCAACTCATCTTCAGCGCACAAGCGTGGAAGTAGTTTTGTAGTACTGGAATCACTTCATTTTCGAAGTTGCCAAACGAACGCATGAGATATGCAATCGCCGCATTACGATCACCATGCATCATTTCGGATGCCGCAACGACTTTGTCATACACAATATGGGTATCACCAGAAAGCTGACGCACAAATTCCAACAGGCGCTGACGAGGTGCAGATAAGCGAGTTTGTAACAAATCTGCCACTACTATCGCTCCAGCATTTATAAATGGATTACGAGGAATACCTTGCTCCATTTCTAGCTGGATTAGCGAATTAAATGCCTGCCCCGAAGGCTCTTTTCCCACTCGAGACCAAATTTCTTCTTGCTTGTACAAGCACATCGCTAACGTCAAGCTCAATGCTTTTGAAATAGATTGGATAGAGAAAGGTTCATCGGCATCACCCGCCTTAATAACCTCACCTTCGTTGGTGTATACCGCAATACCTAACTTGTTGCTGGGTACTTTTGCCAGAGCAGGAATGTAATCAGCCACTTTACCTTGGCCGATTAAAGGGCGTACTTCCGCCAAAATATCTGTCAAAATTTCCACTGTCGGTTTCATTCTCTACCTTCTATTTACAAGAGAACTCGTTGAGCTCAGAGGTAAAAAAAGCCAACGTGTCGTTGGCTTTTCCATAGGGTTCGTTCGACTCAAGTCGATTATGGTTTTACTGCCACAATAATATTGCGGTTGATAGATTGATCAACACGGTGAAGATAACCGATGTAAGGCTCTTCTGAAAGTACCTTCCAACCTTGCTCTTCAAATAATGCCGCGACATCTTTCCATTTCAATGTGAATTCATTGAAAGACAACACCACTGAACCTTGCTTTTTCAATACCACTTTCCATGCAGGCAGAGCCTCTTTTAAAAGCTCTAGTGGACTACGGTTCAGTTTGCTGTCCTTGGCATTTTTGCTGCCGTGCTGCACGCCGTAAGGCAAGTCAGACACCATCACATCAACTGAGTTCTTTTTCACGACTTGATCAGCGATACGAGTATCAGCCGAATACAGCTTCATAAACTGAAGATTGCCTTGGTTGTAATCTTCTTTATTTGCTGCAGTTTCAACCACGAAACCATCCGCCACTTTCTTGCCACCCGCAGTGCGCTTTTCTTTGCTCACTTTGTGCTTAAAGCGGCCATTCTTCATGAACTTAACAATAAAGGTCTGGATCTCTTGCACCCACTTGGCGTTGATCTCAACCCCTACCACGTTCAAACCGTGGATCAAGCCTTCAAATAAGGTTGTACCTTTACCACACATTGGATCCATTAAGGTCAGTTGTTCACTTCCCGTATTGGACGCACTAATGCCGATATTCACCATCAAACGGGTAAACTGCTCGTTTGTTTTCCCGGTGTAGCGCAAAATCTGGCTCATACTTTCCGGGAAAGTGTTAAATACGGGCGCTTGAACTGGTCGAAGTAAACCATCTTCGCGCACTTCAAATAGCGCATAGTAAATCGAAGAGGCTGCGATTCTTCGCGCCTGCTCATCGGTTAGCGCTTCCTGACAAGAAAACACCAACGCAGCAGGTAAGCCAACGTCTTTACTACCAATTTCTGTCACATCCACGCCTTGTGAAGCTAAAATTGCTTTTAGCTCAGAACAGGCAATGGTCATTGCGCTATCAAAGTAAATTCGGTTATGACCCGGATTCGCTAATATCGCGTAATGGTACATCCCATGAACTCCTCTGGTTACGCAATACGCTTATATTTGATATCCCAAACACCGTGACCAAGACGGTGACCACGAGCTTCAAACTTCGTTAGCGGGCGATCGTCTGGACGAGGAACGAAATCACCATCTTTAGCAATGTTTTCGAAACCTGGCGCTTGGTTCATCACTTCAATCATGTGCTCTGCGTAGTTTTCCCAGTCGGTCGCCATGTGGAAAATACCTTCATTAGGGATAAGCTTCTCACGCACCATTTCCGCAAAACCTAATTGAACAATACGACGCTTGTGGTGACGCTTCTTATGCCAAGGGTCTGGGAAGAACAATTGCAGTGTCGATAAGCTGCCATTTGGGATCATGTGTTCGAATACTTCTACCGCATCGTGACACATTACACGCAGGTTAGTAATTCCCGCTTCGCGAGCATCGGCAAGACAAGCACCAACGCCTGGGCTATGAACTTCGATACCGATGAAGTTTTTCTCTGGCGCGTTCTTTGCCATTTCAACCAATGAAGCACCCATACCAAAACCGATCTCAAGCACTACTGGGTTATCGTTGCCAAACACTTCTTTCCAATCGAGAAGTTCAGCTTTGAAGTCAATACCCATCGTAGGCCAGCATTCATTCATCGCGCTCTCTTGACCTTTAGTCAAACGCCCTTCACGGCGTACAAAGCTGCGGATTTTGCGGATCAGCTTTCCGTCTTCGTTGTATTCGTTAGTGGTTACTTCACTCATTGATTTTGCCTGCACATTGATTAATCAAAGCGGGGATTATCCAAAGAATTTACTTAGGTGCAAGTATTTGTTGAGCTCTTGGTCTATGGCAACCCAAAAGCAACAAGACACCTCTTTATATCCCTACTGTTTATCCGTTGTACTTCTTGTCCATTATGTGGTGCAATTTTGCACCTAACCAATAATAGAATACAGAGCAAGTCGTGACACCTTTCGCCAGTGCCATCCTAGAATGGTATGACGCATATGGAAGAAAAGATCTTCCGTGGCAACAAAATAAGACCGCATACAGTGTCTGGTTGTCTGAAATTATGCTTCAGCAAACTCAGGTCACTACGGTTATTCCGTATTACCAACGTTTCTTGGAGCGCTTTCCAACCGTGATCGATCTTGCCAATGCTGAGCAAGATGAAGTCCTACACCTTTGGACTGGCTTAGGGTATTACGCCCGAGCCCGTAACCTTCACAAAGCAGCACAAGAGGTCGCCTCTACATACAATGGTGAGTTTCCTCTTGATATAGAGAAAATGAACGCCCTACCGGGGATTGGTCGCTCTACTGCTGCCGCCATTTTATCGTCTGTGTATAAACAACCACACGCGATTCTTGATGGTAACGTGAAGCGCACCCTATCCCGCTGTTTCGCAGTTGCAGGATGGCCAGGACAAAAAAAGGTTGAAAACCAGCTGTGGGAAATTGCCGAAACGCATACCCCACAAACGGATGTAGATAAGTATAACCAGGCAATGATGGACATGGGCGCAATGGTCTGCACTCGCAGCAAACCCAAATGTAGCCTCTGCCCTGTTGCTGACCTGTGTGTGGCAAAACAACAAGGTAATGTGCTCGACTACCCGGGCAAAAAACCGAAGAAAGATAAACCAATCAAGCAAACTCGTTTCGTGATGCTTCACCACAACACCGAAAATGGTCATGAGGTGTGGTTGGAGCAAAGACCACAAACAGGCATTTGGGGTGGCTTATTCTGCTTCCCACAAACCGAACATGTGGATGCAGAAAGCGACATTGAATTGCTACTGGATCAACGCGGCATTCAAGCCAGCAATATCAAACAGAAGCAAACACTGATTACCTTTCGTCATACATTCAGCCATTACCACCTAGATATCACGCCAATTTTGATTGATTTATCAAAGCAACCGGACGTGATAATGGAAGGCAACAAAGGTCTTTGGTATAACTTATCTAAACCTGAAGAAGTCGGTTTAGCCGCGCCAGTAAAACTATTGCTGGAAACGCTACCCCACGAACTTCGTTAATTGAATACAAGGAGTCATTATGAGCCGCACTGTATTTTGTGCTCGACTAAAGAAAGAAGGCGAAGGTCTAGACTTTCAACTTTACCCTGGTGAACTAGGTAAACGCATTTTCGACAACATCTCGAAAGAAGCGTGGGCTCAGTGGCAACACAAACAAACCATGTTGATCAACGAGAAGAAACTCAACATGATGGATCCAGAACACCGCAAACTGATCGAAACAGAAATGGTAAATTTCCTCTTTGAAGGAAAAGACGTTCATATCGAAGGTTACACACCGCCGAGCGAATAAAGTCGCTTGAGTTAAACAATGACATCACAACCATTTGTGGTGTCATTTTTCTATTACCTTCAATAACTCTGATACTTATGAAAAAAATTGTCTTTATTGCTGCCGCACTTTTAATGGCAGGCTGTAGCCGTGAATTCGTCGAAAAGATTTATGACGTCAACTACGAGCCAACAAACCGTTTTGCCAATAACTTAGCTGAGCTACCAGGACAATTTGAAAAAGATACTGCGGCGCTAGATGCCTTAATCAATAGCTTTTCAGGCAATATTCAAAAGCGCTGGGGTAAAAAAGAAATCAAGTACGCAGGCAAGAGTAATTACGTTAAGTACATCGATAACTACCTTAGCCGCGCCGAGGTCGACTTTCGCAAAGGCGTGATCACGATAGAGACCGTATCACCGACCGAGCCCCAAAAACACCTAAAAGACGCGATTGTCACCACCTTATTAACACCAGACGATCCCGCTCACGTCGACTTATTCTCCTCTAAAGGTATCACGTTAGAGGGGCAACCATTCCTGTATAAACAAGTTGTCGACCAAGACAATAAGCCAATTCAATGGTCTTGGCGGGCAAACCGATTTGCGGAATACCTCATCGCAAATAAAATAAAAACCAAAAATGTAGATTTCAAGAAAGCGTATTACGTCGAAATTCCCATGGTTGAAGACCACTTTTCAACTCGCAGCTACCAATACGCCGATATCGTGCGTCGAGCTTCCAAGAAATACGACATTCCAGAAGACTTGATATACGCCATTATTAAAACCGAGAGCAGTTTCAACCCATACGCGGTAAGTTGGGCAAATGCATATGGCCTAATGCAAGTTGTACCTAAAACAGCGGGACGAGATGTGTTCAAACTCGTGAAAAAGCGCTCGGGCCAACCAAGCCCTGAATATTTGTTTAATCCAGAAAACAACATAGATACTGGTACTGCGTATTTCTATATCTTAAAAAATCGTTATTTAAGAGAAGTCCGCCACCCTACCTCTCTCGAGTACAGCATGATTTCAGCTTACAATGGCGGTACTGGAGGAGTTTTAAACACATTTCATCGCAGTGATCGCAAACGCGCAATGCAAGATCTTAATTCATTGCAACCCAACCAAGTTTATTGGGCGTTAACCAAGAAACACCCGAACGCAGAAGCGCGTCGCTACCTAGAAAAAGTTACAAATTTCAAAAAGGAATTTAACTCGAAGCAAACTTTGTAGTGACAGTTGAATAAAAAGCGTTCGAACAACCACTTTTTTGAAATTATTTAAAAAAAGTGGTTGACGCAACGCGGGAAAATCCGTTTAATAGCGCTCCGTTGCCCGGATAGCTCAGTCGGTAGAGCAGAGGATTGAAAATCCTCGTGTCGGTGGTTCGATTCCGCCTCCGGGCACCACAATTTGATTTGTTGGTGTCTTAACGAAATGTTATAACACGGACAAAAGCACAAAGAATAAAGTGTGCCGACTTAGCTCAGTAGGTAGAGCAACTGACTTGTAATCAGTAGGTCACCAGTTCGATTCCGGTAGTCGGCAC
>NZ_JAWOWL010000055.1:0-21685 GCF_033340395.1 Vibrio sp. 1159
CTACGACGATTGATGGGCGTAGCCGCTCAGATCGTAGTTTCTTGATTTAGTTCCATCGAATTACGCAACAAAGCCCATTGAAGCAATAATGAATAGATTTAATACAATGAATGCTTTCTTTTGGTTGGTATTACTTAGCGTAACGTGGAGCAGTATTGGTCTTTGTGCAAATTCAGCAAACCACTTCTCTGAGCTACCGAGTCCTGAAAATTTCTCATTAGAAAAGTTTGAGAATATTAGCCTCAATCTGGAGTTGGTGATCAATCAAAGAGCAACAGGGCTTGTTGCGAAAGTTGAGCGAGTTGGCGATCAGTTCTTTTTGCTCCGGGAGGACCTCATTTCAGTTGGGGTTACCGCCACGTCGTTGCCTGGAACCGAAGAGAGACTTGAGGTTACGTCTATCCCAGGTGTTAACGTGCGTTACTTGCAATCGTCATTGCAACTTGCAATTGACGTACCGCCTAATTGGTTACCGATGCAGAGCTTATCAGCGCAGGATATGGGGCGATTTTCCCCGGCTCAGTTTGGGCGTGGTGGCCTGCTTAACTACAACGTATTTGGTGTGTACGAGAACGAAAGCCGACAAAAGGAGGTTTCTATAAATCATGAAGTCAGAGCCTTTTCTGAGTTTGGCGTTTTTTCTACTACCGGGATATTTAAATCTAACTTTCATCGCGATGTTCAGTCCCAGCAAAGCAGCCAGTACACTCGTTTTGATACGAGTTACGAGTACGTCAATCAAGAGAAGCGAATTCGTATGGAGGTAGGGGACTATATTGTTCGCCCTTTATCTTGGAGCCAACCAGTAAGACTGGCGGGTATTCAGTTGTCACATGATTTCTCTATGCGTCCGGATGTCGTGACGACGCCGTTACCTGCATTTTACGGTGAGGTCACTGCGCCCACTACGTTAGATTTGTTTATCAATGGCTTTAAAACTGACTCAATGAATGTTGGGCCCGGTCCTTTCATTATTAACGATATTCCAATGCTCTCTGGTGCTGGGGAAGCAACGGTAATTGCAACGGATGCTCAAGGTAAGCAAACGGTCATGACCAGCCCATTTTTTCTCTCTTCCGATCTACTCAAGACCGGATTTACATCTTACAGTGCGAGTATTGGTGCGATCAGAGAAAACTTCGGTAATGCATCTAACGACTATGGAGACGGTGGCGTGGTTACCGCTCTGCGTCATGGCATGACTGATTGGTTAACATTAGAAGCTCAAGCTGAAGCAAAAGATGACCTGATCGTTGCGGGGTTGGGCTTTGTCACCAATGCTTTCAACTTGGGTACGGTGGATGCCTCGTTTCGTGTGAGTAATTTTCAGGATCAATCTACCTCATATGCGCTAGGTTATAGTTATCAGTCTCGGTTGTTTAGCTTCGCTGCTCGAACTCAAGTAGAACAAGCCGACTTTTATACCTTATCTCATTTACCAAATTACGAAATGCTCGATGAAGGCAAGGACGCTTCACTCGCGTCGCGCCATCTATCACAAATCAATATGGGAGTGCGTTTGGGAGATTGGGGCTCACTTTCTGGTGGGTACTTTGATATTCAACAATCCGACTCAGATTCACGTACCCTAAATCTTACTTATAGCTACGCTCTGCCTTTTAATATCAATATGTCCCTTTCTTACAACCATAGTATTGGTGGTCAGAGTGTTACGCTGGCGCAATTCTCTCTACCTTTCAGTTCTTTGGGGGGAAGTTCGGGGTTAACGCTGAAAAGAGAGGATGATGGCGATGTTAGAGGGCGAGTGGGTTACAGCCGCCTTGCGCCAATACGAGGTGGGTGGGGCGTCAATTTAGCGCATGATATTAACGAACACCCAGAAAACCGTAAACAGGCCGATTTGACCTACCGTGCGTCATGGGCGCAGTTCAGAGCGGGGTTAAATGGCACCAGTGGCGACTATGATTATTTTGCGGAAATGGCAGGTTCGGTCTCTACGTTGGATGGAGAAATATTCCCGGCGAATGAAGTGTATGACAGCTTCGCAGTGGTGAGCACCAGTGGTTTTGAAGGTATTCCGGTTAAATATGAAAATCAAATTGTCGGAGTGACAGACGATGAAGGTTACTTACTTGTTCCTTGGGCTACGGCGTATTACACCGCCAAATATGAAATCGATCCACTTAATTTACCTGCCAATGCTGCGTTTTCTGCAACAGAGCAGTTTGCTTCGATACATTCGGGCTACGGCTACCTGTTAGAGTTCCCAATAGAGCTACAAGTTGCACTGAGCATGACGGTGGTAGACGAAAATCATTTGTTCCTTCCGATTGGCACATATGGCCGCTCAGAAACGGGCTTAACAAGCCAAATTGGTTGGGATGGTTTTACCTACTTTGAAGGCGTTGACCCAGGCCGCTACATTCAGTTTTATCCTCAAGGACAGCCGCCATGTAAAGTGTTTATTGAGGGGTTGTATCAGCGTGAGAGTCAAAAAATACAAACATTGCCTGAGCAGGTTTGTATCAAAGCCGAAGAAGAGGCCGCACTATGATTTTGCGCCGCTGGCTTGCTAGCCTACTTCTCTTTTTCTCGTGCTCGACAATGGCTTGTCAGCTCACGGCGGCAACACCTTTAATCTTGTTTGGCAATGTTTCTTCGTTTACTGTTTCAAGCTCTCAGCAGCAAAGCTCAGCTCAGCCTCATGCGGGGATTACGTGTGACTTTTCTACACTTGTGTCTTTGTTAAGTGGCGACTACGTATCAGCAACGTTTAACAGCATAAATAATGGTTTGCTATTAAATGAGGATGATCCGAGTTCGGAGCTCAGCTATCAGATTTTTGGCGATCCAGGTCTTTCACAAGAGTATGTATTCGGCCAAACTTACAATTTTTTTGAAATCGGGTTAATCGATTTACTCGGGTTGTTTGGCACTCAAGCCGAGTTTCCGCTCTATGCTCGGACGGGAGTGGGTAGTAATCTTTCCGCTGGGACTTATAAAGACCAAATCACCGTATCCTGGATTTGGGATTACTGTAAGGGTATCGGGGTTCTAGGGGTATGCATTGGCCGCGCCAATGGCAGCGCTCAAAGCGTGATTACGGTTGAGTTGGAAGTGACCCCTGATTGTATGATCACAGCGCCAGATATTGATTTTGGTTCGTCCCCATTAGTGGCCGGTTTTGAACCAGTCAGTCAGGTTATATCGTTAACTTGTACCAAGAATAGTTCCTTCTCCATTGGCTTGAATGACGGCCTAAATGCGTCCGGCGGTCAGCGGCGAATGATTTCTAGTGGTCACTATTTGGAGTATGAAATCTATAAGTCATCAACGATGGAGCGCTGGGGAGGAACCAGTTCTGAACGTCGTGAACACAGTGACGTCGATACTGGCGGCTCCATTCCTGATGGTATCACTCCACAGAATTATAATTATCGCGCGCAGATACTAACCAGCCAAACGACCCCTCCTGCAGGTACTTACACCGACTCAATAATCGTTGACGTTCAATTTTGAGCATCATGTCAATTACATCATTAGAGGCTTCTATTCCAAAAATCTTTTGTAATCATAGTTTTCACTCTGTCACTGCTTAATTTTGTGAGATTAGTATGGCTTTATTCTCACGGAATTTAACTTTCAGAAATAAGGAAAATGATGAAGAAGTCACTAACAACATTAGGTTTGGCACTGGTATTTACAGGAACAGCTTATGCAGCAAGCTGGGGCTACGAGGGAAACCATGGGCCAGCTCATTGGGGTGAGTTTGCATCTGAGTGCGCGAAAGGTCAAAACCAGAGCCCAATCAACATTGAATCGGCGATCGAAGCGAAGCTAGAAAAATTGAATTTCGACTACGAAGGAAAGGCAATTTCACTGCTGAACAATGGTCACACTTTACAGACTGGTTTAGAAGGTAAAAACACACTCACCATTGATGGTAAAGAGTTTACGTTGAAACAGTTCCACTTCCATACGCCATCTGAAAACCATGTGGATGGTAAAGAATACCCACTAGAAGTACACTTTGTGCATGCCGACAAAGTAGGTCATCTAGCTGTTGTCGCGGTGTTCTTTAAACTGGGTGACACGAACCCAGATTTAGCTAAGATGCTAGCTAACATTCCAACTAAAGATCAAGATGTTACCATCAAGGTTCCATTTGATGCGGATGCCCTTATCCCAAGTGATAAAGACTACTACCGCTTTAACGGCTCACTAACGACACCACCATGCTCTGAAGGTGTGCGTTGGTTGGTGATGAAAGAAGCACAAACTATTTCTCCTGAGCAGATAAAATCTTTTTCGGAAGTAATGGGGAAAAACAATCGCCCAATCCAACCGCTGAATGCACGTATGGTGTTAACGCAACAATAACCACTTCATGCGAAGAAAAATAAAAAGCCCGCTTAAACATAGCGGGCTTGATTATTTGGGTATTGGTGAAAACTAGAAGCCGTGATCTTCTTGCTCTTCCGCTTTTACCATTTGTATAGGATCAAGCTTAAGCGTCTGAGTAGGGAACGCGATATCTGCATCGTGTTCTTTAATGATGTTGATTACCTTAAGCAGTATGTCCTGCTTAACCTCATGGTATCTCACCCAATTCACGGTTTTAGTAAAGGTATAGATAAAGAAGTGCAATGATGATGGACCGAATGTATCGAAATTAACGATAAGTGTTTGGCGTGCATCAATGTCTTTGTGATTTTTCAGCATTTCTTTTACCGCGGTGATAATTTGCGGCATTTTTTCTGCATCGTCGTAACGAAGTCCAATTTTTTCGTAGATACGTCGGTTCAGCATGCGAGATGGGTTTTCTACGACAATGCTGCTAAACACTGAGTTTGGTACATACAGTGGACGCTTATCGAAAGTTCGGATAATGGTCATGCGCCAGCCAATGCGTTCTACTGTCCCCTCTATTTGTCGGTCTGGAGAACGGATCCAATCGCCAACTTTAAATGGACGATCGAAGTAGATCATAAGACCTCCAAAAAAGTTAGACAGCAAATCCTTCGCCGCTAAACCGACGATCAAACCACCAACACCACCGAAGGTAAGGAGGCCCGATAGTGACAGACCAAATGCCTGCATTACGGTTAGAATTCCGACGGTAATAAAGAACAGGCGCGCGACCTTAGCTATCGCTTGTACTGTTGTTTCATCTCGGTTCTTTTGTTCGAGAACATGCTCTTCAACATTGGTAATGAGCCGCATAACGGTCCATACGAAGATGCTGATGATTAAAATCAGTTTCAGCGTACTTAACCAGTTTATTTTATCGTTGAGCTCGCTCTCCAATATGATGCCGATAGAGACGGTTGCTGGCCAACACCAAATGAGTGTACTGACTGGCGCTTTTAGCGCATCAAGCAACATATCATCCCAGTGGAAGGGCGTTTTCTCTACGAGCGCAGCGAGGCGAGAGCGAATCAGCCGCCAAGCTATCCAAGCTATAAAGCTAGCGAGCGTAATGAAAAGGACGCTCCCACTCCAATTTTGATGAGACGTTTCAATGTAGCTTTGTAATTCGGTAAACCACTGTGGCATATGTAACTTATTTCTAGTGAACCATGGAAGGAAAGGTAGCAGATATTACTCCTTCACCCCAGTGATTTCCTTTAAATCATTTACTTATGTCTAAACCGTCCGAGATGGACTTTTCCTTCCGATGACAAGAGAGTCACCTCAATGTTCTGTTGAGCGACCGCCTCATGCATGTTCAGAGGTACGCTACCAATGATTGAGGGTTGATATTTGGACGATCAATTATAACTTCTCTGACTTATCGCTAACATTTATCTTAAGTAAGTGTGAGAGTGTATTGGCTCTTGAATTAGCGGAGGCAGATATGGAATTTACAGAGCTGGATCGAAACGCGCTCTACGACATCTGGATGTCACAAAAAGCCAAAATGCACATCACTCAAATGGAAATGGCGAAGCGCCTTGGTTTGAGTCTACACGAGTTTTCTGGCTTGTTACGTGGTAATTCTCCACTGACGCTAGGTTTTGTAAAACAGCTATGCGAGCAGCTACATGTACGTCCTGGTCAGGTGATTCCGTCTTTGACGGAGCGTGACCTATCTGCATCTGGTACCGTTTATTTACAAAATCGTGTGACGGTGGATGGCGATATCAGTAACGTGTTTATCGACGGAAACCAAGTCGTGATCGAGTACGTTCACCAAGTTTAGCTAGCTTGCTCGTCAAATTATCGGGTTGAAGAGCAATAAAAAACGAGCCACTGTTGGCTCGTTTTTTCGTTTCTGTTTTGCTCGATTGCAAAGATTATGGGATTTTCACTAGCGAATCGCGTGAAAGATCCGCGATAGACTTAGCGCCAGTCAGCGTCATTGCTACACGCATTTCTTTATCGTACAGATCCAGTAGATTTTCAACGCCTGCTCCGCCTTGTGCTGCCAATGCGTACACAAATGAACGGCCAAGAAGCGTACAGTCTGCACCAAGTGCGAGCATACGAACGACATCAAGACCAGTACGAATACCAGAGTCTACGAAGATCTTAAGATCACCTTTTACCGCATCCGCAATGCTTGGCAGTGCTTTAGCACTTGAAAGTACGCCATCTAACTGACGGCCACCATGGTTAGATACCACAATGCCATCTGCGCCGAAACGTACCGCATCTTTCGCGTCTTCTTCATCTAGAATGCCTTTGATAACCATTGGGCCATCCCAAAAATCACGAATCCACTCAAGATCTTTCCAGGAGATAGAAGGGTCGAAGTTTGCGCCTAACCAGCCGATGTAATCTTCTAGCTTTGTTGGTTCGCCACGATAAGTTGAGATGTTACCTAAGTCGTGCGGTTTACCAAGTAGACCCACATCCAGCGCCCAGCTTGGGTGGCGCATCGCCTGGAATACACGACGCATGGCCGCGTTAGGGCCACTCATACCTGAGTGCATGTCACGGTAACGTGCGCCAGGAACTGGCATATCAACGGTAAACACCAGCGTTGTTACGCCTGCTGCTTTTGCACGCTCAAGTACGTTTTTCATAAAGCCACGATCTTTAAGCACGTAAAGCTGGAACCACATTGGACGTTCAATTGCAGGTGCGACTTCTTCAATCGGACAAACCGAAACAGTCGACATAGTAAATGGGATGCCTTTTTTCTCGGCTGCTTTTGCTGCTTGCACCTCGCCTCGGCACGCGTACATACCAGTTAGACCAACAGGAGCTAGCGCGATTGGCATTGCCAGTTTCTCACCGAAGATCTCGGTTTCGAGGCTCAAATCTGTCATATCGCGTAGGACGCGTTGGCGAAGAGCGACATCACCTAAATCGTCAGTATTACGCTTCAGCGTGCGTTCGTCGTAAGAGCCGCCATCAATATAATGGAATAGAAACGGGGGAAGCTTGGCTTTCGCGGCAGCGCGGTAGTCAGTAGAAGCTGAGATAATCATAATGGTGTCCTAGCGGTTATTCTAAGCAAAGTTGTGGAGCAATTTGCTCTTTCGTTGAGCCTTCATCGCAAAGCAGTGAAGACATCAAAATGAGTATAGTTACCTATGGTTCACTTACGTTTGAATCGGTGATGTTGGTAACCCATTTACATAATTGGTTGAAAAATTTTATTAAATCACTCAATCAGTTATGCAAACTGGAAAGGGTGACACAGCTGTCGGGGGAATTGATGTAGCAAGCTAAATCAACATGTCGGGGTAGTAGTGCAGACAGCTGTGTCAAATTAGGCAGGGCTGTAAACCCTGCGTTTCGCGTTACTTCATTAAGACATCTGTCATTTGGAAGCCATAAATCAGCACCAATCCAATAATGCCTGTCATTACAATGTAGTAGAACGTAGGGATAATCGTCTTACGCAATGTTGCGCCTTCTCGACCAAGCAAACCTACCGTGGCTGATGCGGCAACAACGTTGTGAATCGCAATCATGTTACCTGCGGCAGCACCGACGGCCTGGAGTGATACAACAATCACACTCGAAATAGACAACGTTTGTGCCACTTCGAATTGGAACTGGCTGAACATCATATTTGATACGGTGTTTGAGCCAGCGATGAACGCACCCAGTGCACCAACGGTGGCACTCAACGCTGGGAATGCAGAACCAACAAGGTCAGAGGCGAAGTTTGCGGTTGTGACGGGCATACTTGCTAGGTCAGCACCGTTGATGCCTGAGTTGATAAAGATACGAACCATCGGAATGGTAAATACCAAGACAAAACCCGCACCAATCAGTGTTTTGCTTGACTCGCCAAACGCTTCACGCAATGGCTTTACGCTGCCGCTTTGTAACATTGCAGCAAGTAGTGCGACAAACACCAGAATGCCACCAGGAAGGTATAACGGCTGAATCGCAGCGCTAACGCCAGTCTCACCAAGAATGTTGCTGAACGACAAACTTACGCTTTGTACAAAGCCTTTCAGTTCTGGGCTTACGCGGCTTGCGACGAGAATAACTGCCAGCATTACATATGGAACCCAAGCTTTTACGATGCTCATTGGCTTGCCCGGATTATCGTTTAGATCGACTTTTAGCGAGCCTAACCACTCTGCAGGCCATTTGTCTTCGCTTTCGAAATCCCACTTAGTCTTTGGTACTAAGAAGCCTTTTTTCGCTGCGGTAACAACGATAGACAGACCAACCAAACCACCGATAAGTGAAGGGAACTCTGCGCCCAAGAATACGCCGGTTAACGCGTATGGAACGGTGAAAGAGACACCAGCGAATAACGCAAATGGTAGAATATCCAGGCCTTCACTCCAGCTTCTGTTCTTGCCGAAGAAACGTGTTAACATCATCGCCATTAATACAGGGATCATCGTACCTACAACAGCGTGAATCACAGCAACGTGCGCGGTGATATCTTGCAGGTACATTTCCCACGTTGCACCTTGTGCGGCCAACGATTCACTGATGTTATGGGTGTCTAAACCTTTGTTTACACCTACGATGATAGGCGTGCCTACTGCGCCGAATGAAACAGGCGTAGACTGAATCATCATGCCCATTAGGACAGCGGCTAGCGCAGGGAAGCCGATTGCAACCAGCAGTGGTGCAGCGATTGCTGCCGGGGTACCGAACCCAGATGCGCCTTCAATGAACGAGCCAAAGCACCAAGCAATGATGATGGCTTGTACACGGCGGTCAGCCGAAATATCGGTAAATCCATTACGGATTGTGGTGATCGCTCCAGTGTGTTTTAAAGTGTTGAGCAAGAAGATGGCACCAAACACGATCCATAGAACAGAGACAGTAATGCCCAGTCCTTGGAATACGGAAGCCAGTACGCGATTGGCTGACATATCCCAAAACATAAGTGCGATAGCGACGGTTAGACCGAACGCAACAGGCATGGCTTTTTTAGCAGGCCAGTTGAGACCAACCAATAAGATGGCGGCAACAACAATTGGCGAAAATGCCACTAGGGCAAGTAGGGTTTCACTCATTTGTACATCCTTCGTACGCTGACTTCTCGAACGGTGTCAATCCGCTGTAGAGGTGACTTTTTGTTGTAATGGTTTTGTTAATTTGGCGTGAATTTACTCCTTTATTTTTTGTTGATATAGGGAAATAATGAAAATAATTAATTCCAAAAGTGACATAATGGTATGAGAGCAGACGACTTAATCCTATTTTCTCAAGTAATCGAACTTGGCAGCTTTAGTAAGGTTGCAGAGGCAAATAACCTTACAAATTCGGTAGTTAGCAAAAGAATGGCGAGGTTGGAGGAAGAAATAGGGGCTCAGCTATTATATCGAACAACGCGCAAATTAACCTTGACCGAGGCAGGTAAGGTGTTACTCCACAGTGCTAAAAATGTGAAGCAGGCCACTCAGGAGGCTATGGATGCTGTTGCAGGCTTTGGAGAGAATGTGAGCGGTCATATAAAAATGTCCGTGCCGTGTATCTCTGGAGATTTGATACTTGCTGATGCTGTTGCCGAGTTTTGTAACCTTCATCCGGGTCTGACAGTGGACATGTCATTGGATAATCGCTTTGTCGATTTAGTGGCTGATGGTTACGATTTAGTCATTCGAACTGGCTACCTAGCCGACTCTAGTTTGATCGCACGACATATTCTCGATTCCCAATGGGTGGTATGCGCGTCACCTTCTTATATTGCGAAAAATGGGAAACCGATCGAGCCGATTGATCTCACCACGCACAATTGTCTGCAATACGCTTACCAAACCACAGGTGCAACGGATTGGGAGTTTAAAGGAGAAGATGGCAATTACATCGTCAAAGTATCGGGCTGCTTTTCTACTGATAACGCGACCGCATTACGTAAAGCCGCTCTGGGCGGCCATGGTATTGCTTACGTCCCGCGCTGCTTGGTGTATCACGATATTCGTAATGGTCAACTGGTGGATATTTTTCCTGAATTAGTAGGTAAAAAGTTGGGTATCTACGCGGTGTATCCGTTTACTCGTCAACCACCGAACAAAGTGAAGCTGCTTATTGAGCACATTCGTGACCGGTACTTAACGATATCTCATTATTTCTAGGTTCTTCATAGATTTAAAACAATGTCGTTGAAATCAAAATTGGGTGCTCTAAGGTAATCACCGAAATAAAACGATTGAAGATAAACAACTTAATAAAAACAACGGAGTAACACGGACGTTATGCATTACCCAAAAACACGTAAAGATTCTGTCGTGGACACTTATTTTGGTCACGACATTGCCGACCCTTATCGCTGGTTAGAAGATGATCGAAGTGAAGAAACCGCACAATGGGTTTCGGGTCAAAATTCGGTCACCTTCGATTTCCTTGGTCAGATACCGTACCGCCAACAAATCCGTGACTTAGTGGCGAACAGTCAAAACTACGAAAAATATTCCCAGCCATTTGTACGTGGTGACTACACCTACTTCTACAAAAACGACGGTTTGCAAAACCAAAGCGTATTGTATCGACGTAAAGGCGAGGGAGAAGCCGAGGTTTTCCTTGATCCCAATACTTTCTCCGAAGAGGGCACGACCTCTCTTGGCGAAGTCAGCTTCTCTAAAGACTATCGTTTGGTCGCGTATTCCATCTCGGAAGGGGGCAGTGATTGGCGTAAGATCTTTGTCATTGATACGGAAACCAAAGAACAGTTAGAGCCTGAGATTGTTGATGCGAAGTTTACGTCGATTTCTTGGCTGGGCAGCAAAGGCTTCTATTACTCAAGCTACGATAAGCCGCAAGGCAGTGAGTTGTCTGCTCGAACTGAGCATCACAAGCTTTATTATCATGAACTTGGTACACCTCAATCTGAAGATAAAGTGATTTTCGGTGAGTTGGATACGCAAGTTCATCGTTATGTGTCTGGTACGACGACGACAGATGATCGCTTCCTCATTATCTCTGGCGCAGAATCTACATCGGGTAATCGTCTGTTTTATATTGATTTACAGTCTGAGTTACAGGCAATTGTGACGCTGCGCGAGACAACGCAAGGAGACACCTACTTAATTGATAGCCAAGACGCAACCTTGCTGCTTTACACCAACCTAGACGCGCCGAATGGCAAAGTTGTCAGCTACAACACTCAGACAGAACAATGGGCTGACGTGATTGCTGAACAAGAACAGCCGTTAGAAATCAGCAAAGGTGGCGGTTATCTGTTTGCGACTTATATGGTAGATGTGCTTTCTAAAGTGCAGCAGTTTAACTACCAAGGTGAGTGGATTCGAGATGTACAATTGCCGGGAGAAGGCACGGCTTATGGTCTGGCGGGTAAAAAAGAAGAAACCACACTTTATTACACATTCACTAACTACGTGACGCCTCCGACGATCTTCTCATTTGATGTTGAGTCTGGTGAGTCGACACTGTTTCAGGAATCAAAGGCACCGTTCGATCGTAATGAGTATGAATCAAAACAGGTGTTTTACACCTCAAAAGACGGCACGCAAGTTCCGATGATCATTTCATACAAGAAGGGCATTGCACTTGATAGTAGAGCACCAACCATATTGTATGGTTACGGCGGTTTTAACATCAGCCTCACTCCAATGTTTTCTGGCAATGTAGCCAACTGGCTAGAGTTGGGTGGTATATACGCTGTCGCCAACATGCGAGGCGGCGGTGAATACGGTAAAGCCTGGCACAACGCGGGCACTCAGCAGCAAAAGCAAAATGTGTTTGATGACTTTATTGCGGCGGCGGAATACCTGATTGAAAACGACTACACTAACTCGGATCGCCTAGCGATTCGCGGTGGTTCTAATGGTGGTTTGTTAGTTGGAGCGTGTATGACGCAACGCCCTGAACTATTCAAAGTCGCGCTGCCTGCGGTTGGCGTGCTTGATATGCTGCGTTATCACACGTTTACTTCTGGAGAAGGCTGGAAGTATGACTATGGCACGTCGGAGCAAAGTGAAGCGATGTTCCAATACTTGCTTGGTTACTCTCCTGTTCACAATGTAAAAGAAGGCGTGCAATATCCTGCTACCTTGGTGACAACTGCTGATCACGACGACCGAGTTGTGCCAGCACATTCGTACAAATTTATTGCGGAGCTGCAAGACAAACAGCAAGGCGCTAATCCAGTATTGATACGCATTGATGTTAATGCCGGTCATGGTGCAGGAATGCCGCTGAGTAAGCAAATTGACCTCACCACAGACGTGTATGCATTTACGTTACATAATATGGGTATTGAGTCGATTTAATGCCCTAGTTGTTAGAAACTTCTGAGAATAAAAAAATGCCGCGACAGTGTCGCGGCATTTTTCATGGTTGGGGGAACTCAATTCATACTGTTTGCCAGTATTTGAGCCAGGTTGACTAAGTCTGACCCTTGAACCAACCAGTCTCGGCGGCCAAACCGAAAGGCAGCTACGCCATTCTTAAGACAAGATGAATTTATCACCTTTTCTTAATCCTAGTTTATGAATATGAAACTGTGATGAACCTAAGCCGCATTGTGCTGATTTTCACTGTTTTCAAGATCAAATGAGGCATCTATCAGTTTTTTCGTGTAGTCATTTTTAGGGTTTTGGAAAATATTTTCGGCTGTACCTTGTTCCATGACCTCGCCTTTTTGCATGACAAGAACACGATCAGAAAGGGCTTTGACGACTGATAGATCGTGGCTAATAAACAAGTAGCCAATGTTATGCTTTTTCTGCAAATCTTTCAGGAGATCAATCACAGTCAGTTGAACCGAGCGGTCCAATGCAGAGGTCGGCTCATCAAGCAAAATAAACGAAGGTTCAAGAATCAGTGCTCGCGCGATAGCAATACGCTGACGCTGGCCTCCTGAAAACTCGTGCGGATAACGGTTGATGGACGCGGGATCTAAGCGGACCTCACGGAGCACGTCGCGCGCTTTCTGCATACGTTCTTTTTTACTCAACATTGGTTGGTGGACAGTTAATCCTTCTGTGATGATCTCGCCGATAGTCATACGAGGAGAAAGCGAACCATAAGGGTCTTGGAATACCATCTGAACGTCTTTTTTCAGCTCAAAACGTTCTTTGTTTGTCAGCAAGGCCATATCTTGGCCTCTATATTCTATTTTGCCAGTTGAGGGCAGTAGACCTATCAAAGCTCGGCCGAGTGTAGACTTACCTGAACCGGACTCCCCAACGATCCCGAGGGTCTCTCCTTGTTTAAGCTCAAGAGAAATGCCTTTTACCGCTTCGAAGTACTCATTCTTGCTCGCAATAAAATGCGACTTTACCAAGAATTTGACTCGTATATTGTCGGCCTTTAAAAGCTGTGTAGCACTTTCGCTAATAGGCTCCTTACTGCCTTTAGGAATCGAGTTGATTAGCATACGTGTGTATTCGTGCTTTGGGTTCTCGAAGAGTATTTGCGTTTCGCCTTCTTCGACGACTTCTCCTTTACACATCACAATGACACGATCTGCAAAGTGTTTTACAACGCCTAAGTCATGAGTAATAAATAGGATTGCCATGCCCATCTGAGCCTGAATTTCTTTAATCAGGTGCAACACTTCTGCTTGAACCGTGACATCCAACGCTGTTGTAGGTTCGTCGGCGATCAAAATATCGGGCTCGTTAATCAGTGCCATCGCAATCATGATGCGTTGCAATTGACCACCAGAAAATTCGTGTGGGTACTTGTTGTACGCTTTTTCTGGGTTTGGCATATGAACCAATTCAAACAGCTCTAACACCTTTGCTTTTGCTGTTCGTCTGTCGACCGGGCGGTGACACATGATGGCCTCAGCGACTTGGATACCCACCCGCATGTACGGGTTTAGTGAGGTCATCGGCTCTTGAAAAATCATGCCAATACGATCACCGCGAATACTTTGCATTTCACGCTCTGTTTTATCCAAGATGGAGCTACCCTCAAACATGATGGATGAGCTTTCATGCAAAATAGCGTTGTCTGGCAGTAGTTTCATCAGTGCATTGGTTGATACTGACTTGCCAGAGCCAGATTCGCCAACGATGGACAGCGTCTCGCCTGCTTTTAAATCGAAGCTAACATTCTTTACTGCATCGACGATCCCATCGTTTGTCGTAAAGCTGACTGATAGGTTGTTCACCGAAAGAATGGTTTTAGAAGACATCACAGATCCTTGTGGTTGATAAAGCAAATGATACTCAAGCAATGGACAGCATAAACCTAGCTGGCCTCAATGCTTGAGCTTTAGATTAATTATACAGGTGAGAAGGCGAAGATTTTGCCGAACTCATTGCTTGCAAATGTAAGAACTGCTCATGCGCCCGCGTTACGTGCTCGAGTTCTATCATCCATTGAGCATTACGTTGGGCAGAGCAAAATGCCGCCATGTGAGCTAATAAGTCTTCGCTCTGTTGACCAAGTAGGTGACCTACGCGCTCAATCAGTTCATGGCTCTCTAGCTGCAAAAATTGAAATAGCGCGTAAGTTTGATTGAGTATTGAGAACGCATCATGTTGTAAGCCGAGTTTGTTGAGAATCTCTGATTGCGTCACGCTGGCATCTCTAAGCCCCGTAATGAGACATACAAACTGGCAAGGTTTAGTTTGTGCATTTTCTAGCGCTAAATGAATGTGGTTGGGTAGATTGTTGAGCACGTCGTCATATAAACGATGAGCTTCTGGCCAATGGCCTTGTTCCATCAGTTGCTCCGCTTTTAAGTAGCGCATCCAGCATTGCTCAATATTCATATCCATCTCCACAACATTTGATTTGTTTAGATATTAAATGAAATTGATTATCAATTGCAAGTGCGTGTTAATATCACTTATGTGTTCATAAAATGTCCAATCAATCTAGGGTGGAAGGTAAATCACTTAAAATTAAGCAAATAATCTCTACACTCAAATAACGAAAATAAGAAAAAAGGAAGTGGATATGGCAATACTAAGATTGGAAGCTAAGCAGCTATATTCTGTAGCAGATCTAGAGAATATGCCATGTAAGTCGACCAAGGAGTTACCTCCAATTGATGAAATCGTGGGCCAAGAGCGCGCGCAAAAAGCGGTCGAGTTTGCGATGTCCATCAAAGAGAAAGGGTATAACATCTACGCCATTGGTCAGAATGGGCTAGGTAAACGCACCATGATCTTGCGCTATCTGAATCGCCACCAGCACGATGCAGCAGCCCTGTTTGATTGGTGTTACGTTGCGAACTTTGAGGATACCCGTACACCAAAGGTATTAAAGTTGCCTTGTGGTATCGGAAATAAGCTACGTGTTGATATTGAAGCTTTAATGGGCAAATTATTGAATGCTTTACCCCTAGCATTCGACAATGAAATGTACTTTAGCCGCGCTGAGCGATTAAAAAATCAATTGGCAGCTAAGCAACAAAACGAGCTGGATCGTATTAGTCGAGAGGCAAAAGAAAAGGGCATCAGCCTAACACTGACTACGCAGGGGGATTATCAGTTTGTCGCCATGAACGGTGATGAGCTTCATACGGAAGAGTCTTTTGATGTACTAAGCAAAAAAGAACAAGAGCAATTCAGCGATGCTATTGATGAACTCGAAGTGCGATTGCGCTCGATGGTTCGTGAGCTTACGGAGTGGGAAGAGACATACAGCGATAAAATCAAAAAGCTCAATGATGAAGTGACGCTTGATGTGATTACTCACTTCATCAAAAAACTCAAAGTGGATTACGCGCAATATTCCGAAATCAAAACCTACTTAACTGAGCTGCAAAAAGATATTGTTGAAAACGCAGATATCTTCCTTGACCAAAGTGGCGAGCAAGGCGAAATTGCGACGGCATCCTTGGATAAAAAATTGCCACGTCGTTATAAAGTGAACGTCTTGGTAAGCCGTAAAAGCAGCGAATTTCCTATCGTTGTTGAAGAAAATCCCAATTATCATTCACTCTTCGGGTCGATTGAGACTGCCACTTTCAAAGGAACGGTGTTTACCGACTTCTCGCTGATTCGTGCAGGGAGCTTGCATAAGGCGAATGGCGGCGTTCTATTAATGGATGCTCAGAAAGTACTTGAACAGCCTTACGTTTGGGATGGTTTGAAGCGCGCATTGCGTGCTCGTCAATTGAGTTTTACGTCTCTAGAAAAAGAGGTCACATTGACGGGGGCGGTATCACTCGATCCTGAACCGATTCCGCTTGATATCAAAATTATCTTATTTGGTGATTACCGAACTTACCAATTACTCCAACATTACGATCCAGAGTTCAGCGAGTTGTTCCGTGTGACGGCAGATTTCGAAGACGAAATGAAACGTACGCCGGAGTCTGAGCTGCATTACGCGCGCTTTATCTCTAGCGTGGTGCATGACAACAATATGCTGCATTGCGATCGCAAAGCCATTGCTCGGATCATCGAATACAGCTCACGTTTGTCTGGCGACCAATCCAAGCTATCTCTACATTCGGCTAATATCGCCAACTTGCTTCGAGAGTCGAACTACGTGGCTCGTCAAGCCAACTCCAACATGATCCGTATTGGGCATGTTGAAGAGGCGCTCAATAACCAAGAAATGCGAGTAAGCCGATTACGCGATAACGTAATGGAAACCTTTATTAACGGCACAACGCTGATTCGCACCGAAGGAGAAGCCGTAGGCCAAGTGAACGCACTTTCGGTATTGAGCACTAGTGACTACATGTTTGGTGCACCGAATCGCATCACAGCGACGACGTGTTACGGTGATGGGGATGTTATCGATATCGAGCGCAGCGTGGATTTGGGTGGCAGTATTCACTCTAAGGGCGTAATGATTTTGTCTGCCTACTTATCTTCCGTATTTGGTAAAACGGCACGAGTGCCATTAACGACAACCATTACCTTTGAGCAATCTTACGGTGGTGTTGATGGTGATAGTGCCAGCATGGCTGAGTTATGTGCGGTTGTGTCTGCTTTTTCAAAGCAACCAAATCGACAAGACATTGCGATAACAGGGTCGATGAATCAATTTGGTCAAGCTCAGCCTATTGGTGGCGTAAACGAAAAGATCGAAGGCTTTTATGATGTGTGTGTAATTAAAGGTCGTCATGACGGGCAGGGGGTCATTATTCCGCGCTCTAATGTTCACAATCTAATGCTTCGTTCCGACATCGTGAAAGCAGTCGAAAAAGGCGAGTTTAATATTTGGGCGATTGACCATGTTACTGAAGCTATCGAATTGTTTACGGGGAAAGTTGCTGGTGAGCCAACCGATGAAGGCTCTTATCCAATCGATACCATTTTTGGCCTTGCTCAAGCTAAGCTCAATTCGTTGAGAAAATAGGCTGAAACCGTCCTAAATGTGAATGTATCTCATCATAAGTGATCATAATTTATCATAACGACAATATCCCGACGCCACTGTCGGGATATTGTCAATAACAGATTGAAAATGGAGAGTTTTTGTACTAGACAAAAGTGTGATCGACCTCTAATATTCGCCACTTGTTTATTCGTCTGGGATTTATCCCGTCGCAAGGAAGCATAGATATTCAAACTGCCGAAAAGTAACGTTGTTATAGGCACTGCTCGAGTTTGTTTGGATATAGACATCACGCATACAACTGAGGCCCTGTCATGCAGTTATCACTGAAAAATTTGTCAGTACGAACGCAAATTTTGGTTCCGGTATTATTTACCGCGATTGTTTTGTTTATTGCTCTTTGGATTACTAAAAACAATCTTCAAGCAGAGCAAGATGTTATTGCTTCCAACCAAGAATCTTTGGTTTTTCACAAAGACACATTGGCGAGTATTGACGACCAAATTTACCCTCTGCGCATAAGCGCGGTTTACGCTATTTACGATGCTTCTCGTCGTGAGAATTTTCTAACCGAATTGAAAGAAGGCTTAAAGCAAGTTGATGCCGATTTAAGCGCAATTGAAGCCCGAAACCTATTCCGTGACGATGCCGTTAAAGTTCGCCAAGCAATTGAATCCTATGTGCGATATTCAGAGCGCTCAGTTGCTTTCTTCAACCAATACGATCAAGGTTTGAAATCGGATAGCGAGTACCGTGCATTTGTCAAAGAGTATCGCAATGTTGGCCGAGAAATGGTCCAACAAATTAACACACTATCAAAGCATGTAAACGAGCAAGCTGAACAATCTACTATCAGAAGTCATCAGCAAAATGAACGTGTGCAAAATAACGCTATGTTGACGGTTTTAGCGGTATTTGCTTTCTCATTGATAGGCGCTTGGTTCCTATCTGGCATGATTGTTACACCAATCCAAAAGCTGCAGGAAGTGATGCGTCAGTTAGCAATGGGTAATCTATCAGTACGTGCAGATGTCGATGGGGACAATGAGATCTCTAAGCTGAGCAAAGATGTAAACCAAACCGCAGAGCAGTTATACAACACTGTGGACCAGTTAACCCGTATTAGTGAGGAAGTTGCATCTGCATCGACCGAATTGGCTGCGGTAATGACGCAAGCGGAAGCGAACGCTCAACAAGAGTTGGCGGAGATCGAGCAAGTTGCATCTGCGGTTAACGAGCTTGCAAGCACTGCGAATAATGTGAGTGATAACGCGACCTCTGCTGACGCAACCGCGCGTGAAGCTGATGGACTTGCTCAATCAGGTTTGGCTATCTTCCAAGAAAGTGCGGAAGCAAGTGCGCAAATGTCTCAAGCATTGAACGATGCAGCGCAAGTTGTTTTGCGTCTAAAAGAGCAATCTGTACAGATCAACGATGTTATTGAAGTGATTCGCGGTGTATCTGAGCAGACCAACTTGCTAGCATTGAATGCTGCGATTGAAGCGGCGCGAGCTGGTGAGTCTGGTCGTGGTTTTGCGGTAGTAGCTGATGAAGTACGCATGCTAGCAGCGCGTACTCAAGACTCGACACAAGAGATCCAAACGATCATTGAAGAGCTTCAAGCGCAGTCTGGGCTGGCGAATGACAGTATGCAAGTCAGCCTTGATATGCTTAGCCGCAACAACGAGCTGACGCAACAAGCGAATGAAGCGTTGGTTGGAATTACCGAGTCGGTCGCCAACATCAACGATTCAAACACGCAAGTAGCAACCGCAGCCGAAGAGCAGTCTCAAGTTACTCAAGATATCAATCGCAACGTGGTTAACATGTCGGAGCTTGTAAACCAAAACGTAGCGGGCATCAGCCAGAGTGCAAGTGCGAGTACTGAGCTTTCATTACTTGCAGAGAAGCAGAAAGAGCAATTAAGTTTCTTTAAGCTTTAATTCATCATCTACTTATCAAATCTCTAAATCCCTGAGTGAATGCTCAGGGATTTTTTGTTTGTAACAATCGGATTTATTATCAATAAGTCTATCTAAAACAGTCAGTTAACAAGTTTTTTTTGCGGGCAATATCACGTTTTGTGATATTGTTTTTACATTTTTTTCGTCAATTTTTTTTTGACGCGAACATTTTTTTTAACTCAACCGATAACTTGATGGTTGAGAGGTATTCATATCGTCATTTTAAGTGGTGTTTTCTTCTATAAGCGCTGTTTATTCAACACGTTGCGTGAAAAATAACAGCTGCTACTATGCCGCCAGTTTTCTCGTTGGTACAGAAAAGTCCTGTTTTTCTGGTGAGAAAACACATATAAAACAATGATATGGAAAATAAAAATGAAATTAAAAACTTTAGCTGTAGCAGTGGCGCTAATGGCATCAGGATCTCAAGTTGTCGCTTCAGAACTATACAACCAAGATGGCACTTCTCTTGAGATGGGCGGCCGCGCTGAAGCGCGTCTTTCTATGATGGATGGTAAGGCAGAAGACCGTACTCGCATCCGTCTTAACTTCCTAGGCAAACAGGAAATCAATGAGAACCTATACGGCGTTGGTTTTTGGGAAGGTGAGTTTGTAACTGAAACTTATGATGTATTTGATTCTAAAGGTAACAAAGTTGGTGAGACAGACAGTCTTGAAACTCGTTACGCTTATGCGGGTCTGGGTGGCAAATACGGTGAAGTAACTTACGGTAAAAACGACGGCGCACTAGTGGTTCTTACTGACTTTACTGACATTATGGCTTACCACGGTAACACAGCAGCACTTAAACTGCCTGTTTCTGACCGTACAGATAACATGCTGTCTTACAAAGGCCAATTCGAGCAACTAGCTGTACGCGCTAGCTACCGTTTTGCTGATCGCACAACAGATGCACAAGGCTTTACAGACAACGAGGAAGATGGCTTCTCTCTATCTGGTGTTTACGCGTTTGCTAACACTGGTTTTGAACTAGGTGCTGGTTACGCAGATCAAAACGACAGCGATGAGTTCATGCTGGTAGCTGCATACTCTGTAGGTGACTTCTACTTCGCTGGTAACTACACTGGCGCGGATATGGATGTTGCAGGTAAGACTTTTGATTACAAAGGCTACGAACTAGCCGCTGCTTACACTATGGGTCAAACTGTATTCACTTCTACGTTCAACAAAGGTGAACTAGAAGACGCAGATACTGTAGAAAACCTAGCTGTTGATGTAACTTACTACTTCAAGCCTAACTTCCGTGGCTACGCATCATACAACTTCGATCTAATGGATAACGAAGGCGCGGCTGAAAAAGATGAGCTAGCGCTAGGTCTACGTTACGACTTCTAAGTCATGACTCTTATCTAAGATACTGCCTTATTCTTAGTAAATAAAAACCCCTTACTGAAAAGTAAGGGGTTTCTTGTTTTCTAGCACTTCAAAGCTTCTTGATAAGCGATAGGGGTTATCAAATCTATCTTTTTAGTGTGAGCTTAGTCCCATCAAATTTGAGGTGACTGAGGAGGTTTTTAGCGTTGTTTTTACCAACCTCATCAAACTCCATTCCGTAGCGAGCATAATGCGTTGATTTTTGTAAATTACAAATACGACCTCGCAACGGCGCTAGCATACGACTTTCTCCGGGCATCGTTAGATCCAATGAAACGTGGTCACCAACCTGAAGTGGTCGGCTCATTGGTGATGTTACAAAACGACAGCCACTACGAGATAAATCTCTTATTTCGCATTCAGTTCGATAGGCTTCTAAACAAACACGCGCCCTCAAATTTACTTCGTAACGCACTTCTTTGCGAAGCTGAAAGACCTGCATAGTGTTGGGTAGGTCTAGCACCAAAATTGGGTACGGATCGCCTAGTCGATGCTGTAATTGGGCCCGAAATGGGATAACGGCCCCTTCACCTCGATGAGAGTAGGCTTTTACATTGATCCAAAAGCCTTCTTGAAAATAGAACTTCAAGTCTTCATCGGAGATGTTCGGAACCTCTATCAATGCAGTATTATTTGAGTGACAGCCGGCTTTGTTGCGTAATTCAGACGAGAAACCAAACCTCCTAAAGTTGAGCGACTTTTATACAATATACTGAGTTTCA
>NZ_JAWOWL010000056.1:0-18033 GCF_033340395.1 Vibrio sp. 1159
TGGTGATTTCTCCAATTGATTTTCCGGTGTAGCGGTTTCCGACGTCTCGGAAAACCAAGTAGTTCTCTCAAAGTTACTTTTATTAACGGCGCATGCCCTGTTTTCTTTAGAGAAAATTTTGGATTTTTTTGAAAATAATTCGTTTGGAGGGGTAATCGTGACAAAGCGGATAAAAAAGCAAAAAAACTTTCATTTTTCGCTAAAGCTTCTTTTCGAATTGTCGATACAGGCAGGTTTTACGTTAAATTCGGGCAAGGCCGTTCATCAGCCAAGTAAAGTTAATGCTAGGTTGGGCGCTTGTTTTGCTTGTGCAAGAATAGAAGTACTGACCTGCTGTAAAATCTGCTGCTTCACCATTTGCGTGGTTTCTTTCGCGTAGTCAGTGTCTTGGATACGACTGTTGGAAGCAGCTAAGTTTTCGTGGATGTTATCGAGATTATTGATCGCGTGATTAAAGCGGTTTTGATACGCGCCTAACTCCGCACGACTGCCATCTACCGTTTTCAAAGCATCATCTAAAATGCCGACCGCCATCTGAGCGCCACCGACCGTGCTAATATCAATACTATCTACCGTTCTATTTACGGTGACATACTTGCCAAGTTCTAACTCATCAGCCAGGCCACCACTGAAGGTTGGTCCAGGGTATTTTATGGCGTCCTTGTGGGACATGAGTAACTGCAGTTGCCCCTCCTCATTAACAGACGCTTTCACTTTATCGGTTTGCCCATTAATGTAAGTCGCGAGTTCTTCTATATCGTCGCCAGCTTTAGCTTCAATACGGATCTCCTGCTCTTCAAAATTGTTATCACGGTAGCTGATAACAATTTCATTATTTCCGTTTTGAACCGTCCAATCTGAACTGACTCTTTGATATGAGCTCATTGAAAAGCTACCTAAAGATTCCGGCTGCATGGTCCGCAGGCCAATTTGTACCGCTTCACCAGCCGTTGCACCGATTTGAAAAGACGATGTACCGAATGTGCCATTCAGCAATTTACGTCCGCCAAAGGAGGTCGTTTCTGCAATACGACTTAACTCATCATTTAAAGCAGAAACTTCTTCTTGCAGTGCAGTGCGCTCCGCTTTGCTGTTTGAACCATTGGCTGACTGTAGCGACAAATCACGCATACGTTGCATGATATTGGTCACCTCATTCATCGCGCCTTCCGCAGTTTGCATGATGGAAATGCCGTCATTCGCGTTACGTACCGCGACATCCAAACCACGCATTTGTGATTGCAAGCGGTTGGATATTTGCAGACCCGCAGCGTCATCCTTTGCGCTATTAATACGCTTCCCTGAAGACAAACGCTCCATGGATTGGTTCAGCATGTCAGTTGCACTGGTCAAATGACGCTGTGCGACGAGTGCTGCCACATTGGTATTAACGGTGATCGCCACGAGACACAGACTCCAAATAAATTAAGGCTTTGAGTACTTATCGACCAAGTAACAGAAAAGTTTAGTGTTTTTTGAAAAGAGATTGGAATAGAAATAGAAAACAAAAGCCCCCCATTGGAGGGCTTAAGAAATGAAGTCTGAGAACTTACTTGATGGCTAGCTCCGCGAGCATTTCTTGCGAAGGAGCGAAGAAGTACGCACCAGTTACCGCTTTTGTGAAACGAAGCATTTGGTCTGTTTTACCATCTGTCACGCCGTACATACTTTCTAGCATCACTTTAATGTTATGAAGTGTATTGCAGTAAGAAATAAACAGCAGGCCATGAGGCCCTGTCACCGTCCCGTATGGTAAGCTGTGGCGAACAATCTTCAAACCTTTACCTTCTTCTTTGATATCAACGCGACCAACGTGTGATGCAGCAGGAACGTCTTCTAGCTCGATAGAGTCTGGCTTGGTACGACCAATCACTTTTTCTTGCGCTTTGACATTCAATCGATTCCAAGCGGCAAGGTTATGTTCAAAGCGCTGAGCCATAACATAACTGCCTCCAGCAAATGGGCCCTCTTTTACTAGAGCCACATCAGCGCGAGCCTCCCCTTTCGGGTTTTCTGTGCCATCAATGAAGTCTGTCATATCACGAGCATCAAGGTAACGGTACCCATATGTTTCGTTCACAATGGTGACATCTTGTGCCGTCTCTTCTAGGAACTTACGCAACACGTAAAAATGCAAGTCGTGACGAGTCGAGTGACAGTGAATCAGTACATCTACGTCTGTTGCTGGAGCAACGATGTCACCTTCGCCAAGTTGAGTAAAATCAATAAGCTCTTCTGGCGCGTCTACATTAAGGTGTTCCCAAAACGATTTTGTGAATGCGATAGAAAGCGTCAGCGCTGCACCCGGCTGGGTAATGTTTAACTCTTCCACCAACTTTGGCAGTGCTTTCAGTTTTTCTAATACGTTTTCACGGTTTTGGTTCACTTTGAGTTGAGTGTACAGTGCAAATGGCCCGGCTTCTGGCACGATCGCCGTTTGAGCTTGTGACATTGAGGTTTCCTCTATTACTTTGCCCCAGAGTGGGAAGTTATTGTTTTTAATTCTTTGAATGCTGCTGTTCATCGTGCGCTAATTGTGGCACATGAAAACAGTCTTTTACCCATCTTCCATTTAGAAGATAGATCATAAACCAAGCTAATAAGGTAATGGTAAGGGCGTTTGCCCAATTAAACACTCCATGTTCTAGGTACACATGATACATGGTCTGAGCAAGTTGAATACCGCACAAGATCAAAGTGATCTCGCGACCATAGCGAGTAATTCTGTTTACCCATCCTCTGTGGGGATGACGAAGCCCCATTAACCACATAAGAAGCAAACTTGGAATGCCCATCGCCAAACCTAAATACAACGTACTTGAATCTGGGTAAACAATAGCGAGTAGCTTACTGCCACTATCACGACTTACACCAGCCATGGCAAACACCACCCATGAACGCACAAGAAACATCCATCCCACCCATAAAATGATCGGCGCCTTTAAAAATCCATGGGCGTCATATTGGTCAAACGAATAGCGCACAACATCTTCTTCTTTATGTGATAAAAACGTCACTTTAACCTATCGTTTCAGAGTTGCAAGCCAACAAAGATGAGAACTGAAGTTCATTTCAGCACCTTACACAGGTAAACTAAACAAAGATTTACAGCGACGTTGATGAGAAACATGAAAAAAAGAACTCCTGCCACCCCTGTGCCTTCTCAAGAAACTCAAGCCGAAGCGATGAGAATTGCCAAATCTACGCAGAAACCGGGGCAAACCAAAGAGCAAACCAAGCTCATCGCTCAAGGTATCGAAAAAGGCATCGCGCAATATAAGAAACAACAAAAAGAGCGCAACCGCCAAGCCGATAAAGCGAAGAAAAAACAGCAACGTGAAAAACAACGTCAGCATGAAGAGATTATCGAACAAGACAATATCACCGACGATGCGCCAAACCATTCATCAAGCAAACTGCCTTGGACACTACTTGTCCTGAGCTGGATTGGCTTTGCTGCTTACATAGTATTGGGGAAATAGCTAATGAAACGCCTGTTACTTGGACTTTTTGTCGTGCTTCTAACGGGTTGCACGATGCCTTCTCACCTTACTCATGCTCAAAGTCAAGATGTTCATATTCGCATTGACGCGCAATTCGACCCTGAGCGATGCGAATACAAAGGCGAAGTCACCGGAAGTGAAGGCCATTGGTATAACTACATTTTCATGACTAATGACGCGATGATGCAAGGCGCGATGAACGATTTAAAAAACAATGCAGCGGCTATCGATGCGGACACCGTTTTTATGGTTTCCCCACAAGATTTTATCACTTCATTTAGCGTGCTGGGTTCCGCCTACCGCTGCAATGGATGAGGCCTGAATATGAAAAAAGCCAGCAATTGCTGGCTTATGCACGAAATCCAAGACTGCTAGCGATATCTCTCTCCCGCTCTAGAACCCATTGGCTATCAAAAGGCCCCCAATCTGAAAGTTGATAATAGCCGTCATTATGACGTCGGCCATCTTGAACGAATATGAGTTCAATGCCGATCCCAGGTAACGCCTTGAGTACATCTTGAATAGTACGACGAGGCCACCCCGTTTTTTCGATCAACTTTGGCACATTCGGCCTTTCTAGGTTTTCCACCAACAAGGCCAAATATAGCCGCCTTGCAAAAACAGGACTCAATTCCATTGACACCTCCTAAAATTGTGCTGATTCATTATTTCGTTTTTGCTCAGCGAGGTGTTGCGTTTGATCAATAACTCGACTTTTCCATTTGATTTAGACGAATTTTTATTCGATTTATAGCGCATTCATCGTAAATAAGTTATGTGACATTAGTTATCTCAATCTATCTGAAAATATTTTCCACCGCATTTTGTCAGTTTGATTGCTTCTTGATAGGATGCTTTAACAGCCCAAATCACTTAAGTGCGTCTTAACCGCGCCAGTGAAAAATAGAACAAAGAAAAAGGAAAGACTATGTCGATTACCATGTTTGGTATTCCCAACTGCGATACGATCAAAAAAGCCAAGAAATGGTTAGAAGCCGAGGATATTGCTTACGACTTCCATGACTACCGTAAGCAAGGCATTGATGCAGAAATGGTAAGTGAATTTTGTCGCGCTTTAGGTTGGGAACAGGTGCTCAATAAACGTGGCACAACCTACCGCCAATTAGCGCAAGAGCAGAAAGACACACTTAACGAGGAAAACGCCATCGCTCTTTTGGTAGAAAACCCTGCGATGATTAAACGCCCAATTTTAAAAGTGAATGATCAACTTCATATCGGTTTTAAAGCTGATCAATACGCTAGCATTTTCAACTCTTAAATAAAGGAATACTCAAGGATGACAGACAGTCCAGTATTGGCACTTGCTAAAGATCTGATCAGTAGACAGTCCGTAACGCCGGAAGACGCAGGTTGTCAGGATTTGATGATCGAGCGCTTAAAAGCACTCGGGTTTGAAATTGAAGTGATGGTATTTGAAGACACCACGAACTTCTGGGCTCGACGTGGTTCAGAAGCGCCGCTATTTGCGTTTGCTGGCCACACCGATGTGGTACCAGCTGGCAAATTGGAACACTGGAATACACATCCGTTTGAACCGACCATTATTGATGGTTACTTGCATGGCCGCGGCGCAGCTGACATGAAAGGGTCGCTAGCTGCTATGGTCGTTGCTGTCGAACGCTTCATTGAAGAAAACCCAGACCACAAAGGCTCAATTGGCTTTTTGATTACGTCAGATGAAGAAGGGCCATTTATCAATGGTACCGTTCGCGTTGTAGAAACGTTGATGGAACGTGGTGAGAACATCGATATGTGTATTGTTGGTGAACCATCCAGCACCGACGTGGTTGGCGATGTAGTGAAAAATGGACGCCGTGGATCCATCACTGGTGATTTAACGGTAAAAGGAACACAAGGTCACGTGGCCTACCCTCACCTAGCCAGCAATCCAGTGCACGAGTCTCTACTCGCGATTCATGAACTCGCGACGACAGAATGGGACAAAGGGAATGATTACTTCCCACCGACTAGTTTTCAGATCCCGAATGTATCGGCTGGCACTGGTGCGTCTAATGTTATTCCTGGCGAGTTCCATGTTCAGTTCAACCTACGTTTTAGTACTGAGCTTAACAATGACGCAATTGTTCAGCGTGTTACCGAAACATTGGACAAGCATGAGCTGGACTACGACCTAAAATGGACATTCAACGGTGACCCATTCCTGACCGATACGGGCGCACTGCTAGACGCAGTTGTAGCTGCTGTGGCCGAAGTCAATGATACGAAGCCAGCGCTACTTACAACTGGCGGTACTTCTGATGGTCGTTTTATTGCTCGAATGGGAGGTCAAGTCGTAGAGTTAGGCCCTGTTAACGCTACGATTCATAAAGTGAACGAGTGTGTGAAAGTCGACGATCTTGAAAAGTTGACGGACATGTACGAAAACACGTTGAAGCACCTATTGGCGAAGTAATCAGCGAGAACACAATGACACCAGAGCAACTCACCGGAATCACTGATTCCCATCTTCAATCCACTTTAGTGGATCAAAAAGCGTTTCTACTCCACCCTGAAGTGGCTGACGATCTGCTAAAGATGATTGAAGCGGCAACAGAAGCAGGTTTCAAAATGGAAATCGCCAGTGGTTTTCGTGACTTTAATCGCCAAAAAGCCATCTGGAACGGGAAGTTTTCTGGTGAGTTGCCAATTCTCGACATCAACTCCCGCCCTTTGAATAAAACAGAGTTAAATGACAAAGAGAAATTGATGGCCATTTTGCGCTGGTCGGCATTGCCCGGAGGAAGTCGTCATCATTGGGGTTGTGATTTTGATGTCTATGCGCGCAATTTATTGCCTGCTGACACAAAACTCAAGTTGGAACCTTGGGAGTATCTTGAAGGCCACCAGCAGGCGTTCTACCAATGGTTAAAAGCCAACCTTGGTCGGTTCGGTTTCTTCTTTCCTTATCAGCATGATTTAGGTGGCGTTTCGATTGAGCCTTGGCACATTAGTCACCGCGCTGTCGGGCAGCAATGCCTCGAGCAGTTGACGCTTGATGTACTCAGAAGCCAGTTGATTAAACAAAATCAGACCGACAACATTGCAGGGATTGACGTCATACTGAATAATTTGGATAACGTCGTTGCCAAATTTATTCACAATATCACGCCGCCGGAGGCTCTATGATAGAAATACTAACCAATCCTTGGGTCATTATTATTGTAGTGTTGAGCGTGGTCATTGGTAATATTGCCGCACTCAAATATACCGCAAAAATGAAGTTTGGTCAGATGGATAAAAGCCGTAAGAACGATTTAGATAAGCTGAACACATTGGATAAACAGCGCTACGCTGAAGAAGATAAAAACAAAAACGAGCCTCGTTAGTTACTCACCAGCTTCATCTCGACACATTTAATCTAAACATCAAAAAAGGGACCACTAGGTCCCTTTTCTATCATTAAGTAAACACGCCGCGTTAAGCTCGCTTTGTTTACTGCTTCACTGTTGCAGCCAATACAGGCGCTAGTGATTTCAAAAACTCTTCTTCTACTGGCTTGCCAGAGGAGTCGGTGATATTGATAGACGTACGGTTGCCTAAATCACCAAGTAAGAATGTGTACTTACCAGCGGCTAACTCCACTGGTTTAACGCCGATATCGTTCCAGAATTCATCATCCGGAGATGCATATTTCGCAGTGATTGTGCCCTGAGACTGGCTACGCTCTTCAATCTTAAAGCCCATCTTAGGTAGAATATTAGGCAGACGTTGCCAAAGCATGTTGTATTGCGCACGCGCGATAATCACTGGAAGTCCGCTGCGGTCTTTACCCATTGTGATTGGGATCTGTTTAACCAACTTTTGCGCTTTACGCTGTGCTTCTTCACGCACTTCTTGATCGTAGCGAGCGGTGACCAAGTTCGTCATGAACACATTGTAGCGCTCACGGTTGGTCGCCGTTACTTCTTTCACTTGATTGCCTTCACGCCAGTCAATAAGGCTCACCTTAAAGCCGTGTCGACCATTTGCTTCAGCGCGTACGATTTCATATCGGCTGCCAATTTCTAGCTCTTCATCTGGCGAATCCCAAGTCACCCATCCTGTCTCGATGCGAGAGTCTGTTTGGCTTTCAACTGGAATCTCGTTAGCCGCGACCATGTTTTGCACCGTTTGCCAAACTTTATCTAGTTCATCTTTACGAAGTAGCCAAAGTGTCACTTCACCATCACTACTGCGGTCTAGACGTGCACCGGGAATAAGCTCTAGGACTTGTTGAGGTGGACGAATGTCGACATCTTTACCGACACCACCAGCGTAGTTACCCTGAGGGATCTCGTAGTTAGGGTAAAACTGAGGCTGTGCACCCTGTGGGACATTCCACTCACCCAAATTTGGGGAGTTCAAATACTCGAAGTCATCTTTTGCTTGACGACGTTGATTGGCACCACCTGAACAGGCAGTCAATACGAATACAGCTAATGAACTTAACACTAACTGGCTTGAAAGCTTCATCTATACTCCTAAAACACCGAGGGCGCTTTGGCCCCCAGTATGAACTTCAATCCTAGTAACTCAATCTTAATAGCTCAATCTTAATAAATATGGGCGTCTGTTAGCGCCTGCTCGACGATCGGCTGCGATTTTTCAGAAAGCGTAGTTAAAGGAAGACGCAAACCACCTTCTTCAATCAAACCAAGCTTTTGCGCAGCCCATTTTACTGGGATAGGGCTTGCTTCGATGAAAAGGTTTTTGTGTAGAGTCATCAAGCGTTGGTTAATCGCTTCTGCTTCTTCGTACTTACCTTCACTTGCCAAATGGAACATGTCTGCCATGTCTTTAGCTGCAATATTGTTCGTTACCGAGATAACACCATTGCCGCCAAGTTTCACAAAATCCAGCCCTGTCGCATCATCGCCACTTAGTAAGATAAAATCTTCGCCACAAAGTTCACGATGAATTGCAATTCGTTCCAAATCGCCCGTTGCATCTTTTAGAGCCACGATATTATCAAGCTTTGACAAGCGTGCCACTGTTTCTGGCTGCATATCAACAGCAGTACGGCCTGGTACGTTGTACAAAATTAGAGGCACGTCACTCGCTTCGGCAATTGCCTTGTAATGTAAAAACAAACCCTCTTGAGTTGGTTTGTTGTAATACGGTGTCACACTCAGGAAGCCAGCAATACCAGAATCAGCCAGTAATTTGCTAAATGTTACTGCCTCATGGGTTGCATTTGCACCCGTGCCAGCAATCACAGGGATGCGACCGTCGGCAAACTCAACAGTTTTATTAACGACCTTCACATGCTCTTCAATGGTCAGTGTCGCTGACTCACCTGTTGTGCCTACTGCCACAATACCGTCTGTACCCGCTTCAACGTGGTACTCTACTAGCTTTTGCAGACCGTCAAAGTCTACTTCGCCATCTGCTTTGAATGGCGTAATCAGCGCTACGATACTTCCTGAAAACATGTTTATCTCCCTCATTTAACTCTTTCTGCATGGTACTGTAATGCGATTGAAAAACACAAGAGCGTAAACTCGCTTACAAAGTACAAATGAATGAATAATTATCAGTTGTTAGAGGTCTAGCAACTTAATTGCTCTATTTGGTTTGATTAACGGCAATATTGATAATCGTGTTGGGCTTTCGAGTGACTTTAGAATCTATCAGTGATTTGGAAAATACTGAAGAGCACAAGCAAGGAAAATATACTCTTTGGTCTTGTTAGCCAAGTCAGATCTAAGTGAATAAAACGGCCAGACAATAGGCAAGCACATCATGCAAACGTTTTGTTTATCCTATAGCCTGCATTTACTGTTTATTTCCCACCACTCCCCTCAAGCTCCGACTGCTTTTTTATGGACTAAAAAAGAACTGGCTCGATATTTCTTCGCAATATCTGTGCTAACATCTCTCTATTGAAGAAAGGACAAGAAGCTCATTTATGAAGCAACATCTGGTACTTACAGCAGTTGGAACGGACCGTCCAGGCATTTGTAACCAAGTCGTACAGCTCGTTACTCAAGCTGGTTGTAACATAGTCGATAGCCGTATCGCTATCTTTGGCAGCGAATTTACGCTGATCATGCTCCTGACTGGGAACGCCAGCAGCGTGACTCGAGTTGAAACACAATTGCCCCTGCTTGGCCAAGAACATGACCTTATTACGATCATGAAACGCACAGCGGCGCACGAACTGCTCGATAACAGCTACACCATGGAAGTGTTTATTGAGTCTGAAGACCGCCCTGGGTTAACTGAAAAATTTACTAAGTTCTTCGCTGATCAGCAGATTGGTTTAGACTCTCTTAGCGCGCAAACCATCAGCAAGTCGAAAATTCAACTCGACTCTGACCAGTTTCACATTGCGATTACTGCATCTGTAAGCGCGGATTTTAATTTGATGCAATTACAAGAAGACTTCGATGAACTTTGTAAGTCGCTCAACGTACAAGGTTCTCTGAATTTCATTAAAAACACACTATAAAGTAAAGGAAATCAAAATGAATACGCTGACAGCAGGCTCGCCAGCGCCAGCCTTCTCTTTGCTCGACCAAGACGGAAATACCGTTTCTCTTGAAGACTTTAAAGGCAAGAAAGTACTTTTCTACTTTTACCCTAAGGCGATGACGCCGGGTTGTACTACACAAGCAAAAGGCCTTCGTGACATCAAAGCCGAACTCGATGCACATAACGTGGTGGTACTCGGCGTAAGCATCGACCCTGTAAAGCGTCTAGGCAAGTTCATCGAGCGCGATGATTTAAACTTCACTCTGCTTTCTGATGAAGACCATGCCGTTGCTGACCAGTTCGGCGTTTGGGGCGAAAAGAAATTCATGGGCAAAGTATACGACGGTCTTCACCGCATTAGCTTTCTGATCAATGAAGAAGGCGTGATCGAACATGTGTTCAACAAGTTCAAAACCAAAGATCACCACGAAGTCGTATTAAACTACTTAAACGAAAACGCTTAAACGCTATTGTTTTTCTACAAACAAAAAGCCCAGCAAACTGCTGGGCTTTCTTTTAACCATCGTACCTTTGGTAACAACTACTCTTGTTCGACAGGTTCGTTTTCTTCCGTGCTTGGTAATGCATGCCATACGGCTTTGACTAATGTCGCTAAAGGAATGGCGAAGAACACCCCCCAAAAACCCCACAGCCCACCAAAGACTAATACAGCCACAATGATAGCAACTGGGTGTAAGTTTACTGCCTCGGAAAACAGAACAGGAACCAAGACATTACCATCAAGCGCCTGGATAATACCGTAAGCAAGCAACAACCAATAAAACGGAGGCGTTAAACCCCATTGGAACAAACCAACGATAGCAACAGGTACAGTAACAGCCGCCGCACCGATATAAGGAATCAAAACCGACAGACCAACGGCTACGGCAAGCAACGCCGAGTAACGAAGGTCTAGAAGGGCAAAAGTCACGTAGCTCACACCGCCCACGATTAAAATCTCTAACACTTTACCGCGAATGTAATTTGATATCTGCTCGTTCATCTCATGCCAAACTTTATTCGCCAATTTACGGTTTTTCGGCAGAATACCGCTTGCGATTCGCAGCATTTCTTCTTTGTCTTTAAGCAAAAAGAAGATCAGAAGTGGCACTAAGATCAAATATACCGCTAGCGTTGCAATGCTAACTAATGAAGCAAGCGACCCTTTGACGACACTTTCACCCAGCCCCAATGCTTGGTTTTTGGCGTTCGTCACCACGGTTTCTACTATTTCTAAATTGGCTAGTTCAGGGTGGCGCTCTGGCAATGTGACAATAAACTTTTGTAGCCCGTTGTACATGTTCGGAATATCGTTAATTAGATTACCGACCTGAGTCCAAATCGTCGGAACCAAGCCAAACAAAGCAATTAACATCAACCCGACAAAGACCAAGATCACGATAATAACCGACAAGGTGCGCGGCACGCCTATACGACACATTTTGACAACTGGCCATTCAAGTAGATAAGCCAAAACGATCGCGACAAGTAATGGCGCAATCAAGTGTCCAAAGAAGTAAATGGTGATAAAGCCAAACAGCAAGATCGCGACGAGACTTACTGCGTGAGGGTCAGAGAAACGTCGTTTATACCAACGACTAACCATTTCAAACATCTTATGCGGATTCCTTATTGAAGACAGTCAATGTGTAGTGCTCTGATGTAGATTGGCAATCAACCGAGTACCCTTGGGCACTAAGATAGTTCACAATGTCTCGTTTAGAGCTGTTGTCCACCACTTGAATGACAAGTTGATGATACTGCTTTGCTTCTCCTTGAAAGACCTCAGCAGCATGACGCTTTGCAAGTAACAGTGCCATAGGACAACGTTGCTCACGCAAATCAAGTAACATGGATTCCATTGTATTGCTCTGCACTTATGATAGGGTTGTATTGTAACGGCTTTTTGAGCTGGTGCTAGCACTTCTGACATGATTTAACCACATGCTGAAATAGCTCGGATATAAAATAATTTACGAAACCAATTCATTTATTTCCGGTCTTACTGTTAGCTTATATCCTCACGGATAACCAAAACGTATGTGGCGCTGTTAATAGGCTCTCGACCTATAACCACATGCTTATGTATTTTGGAGAACCTTGTAAACGTATGTTAAAACGCACTCGCTCGCTAGTTTGCTTATGTCTTGCTGCTGCCATCAGTTCGCCGACAACTTATGCCAATAGCATTGACTTGCCAGACATTGGCACAGCTGCTGGTGGCACGCTTTCAATAGACCAAGAGTTGATTTATGGCGACGCCTATATGCGTATGCTCAGAGCCAGTAAACCTATCGTTAATGACCCTGTCATCAATGAATATATTGACTCTCTTGGGCACAAATTAGTGGCCAATGCGAATGATGTAAAAACGCCGTTCCACTTCTTTATGATTCGCGACCGTAATATCAACGCATTCGCGTTTTTTGGTGGCTATGTAGCGCTGCATTCTGGGTTGTTTCTTCATGCTCGTTCAGAAAGTGAGCTGGCCTCTGTTGTCGCTCACGAGATAGCGCACGTCACACAACGTCACCTTGCTCGGAGTATGGAAGAACAAGCGCGTCGCTCTCCGGCCACATTAGCCGCACTTGCGGGGGCACTACTACTTTCAATTGCCTCACCCGAAGCGGGGATGGCTGCAATTACAGCAGCAACCGCGGGCAACATGCAAAGTCAAATCAACTACACTCGTGCAAACGAAAAAGAAGCGGATCGCTTTGGTATTTCGACACTAGCAAAAGCCGGCTTTGATGTTCAAGCAATGCCAAGGTTTTTTGGCCGTCTTGCTGATGAGTATCGTTATGCGAGTAAACCGCCACCAATGCTCCTGACTCACCCTTTGCCTGAAGATCGAATTACCGATAGCCGTGCGCGAGCAAGAACCTATCCTCCAATGCGTGTTGTGCCTTCAATAGACTATCATCTAGCTCGCGCGCGCATTGTGGCTCGTTACGCTGGCATTGATGGACAAGCCGCCCTGAGCTGGTTTGAGAGAACCCAAAAGAAAGCCTCTGCGGACATTACACCTGCTTTTGATTATGGTCGAGCACTCGTGCATTTAGACAATAAACGCTTATCTCAAGCGGAACCAATTTTGAAAAAGTTACTGGAACAAGACCCAAGTAACCCGTTTTACTTGGACGCTATGACGGATTTATACATCGAGAAGAAGCAGCCAGAAAAAGCAACCGAGATGCTCCGCAAAGCGTTATCTCGTAACCCTCAAAATAAAGTATTGACCATTAACTACGCCAATGCGCTACTTGAGGACAATAAAAACGATCAAGCCACGCGAGTTCTTCAAAGATACACTCATGACTATCCTGAAGATACAAATGGCTGGCACCTAATATCGAAGAGCTACCACGCGCTGGGGCGTAGCGATGAAGAGTTGGCTGCTCGAGCAGAAATTTTGGCATTGCGAGCAAATTGGAATAAAGCGATTCAATATTATAGTGAAGCAAGTAAAATGGCCAAGTTGGGCAGCTTAGAGCAAGCGCGATACGATGCCCGTATCGACCAACTCATGATCCAAAGAGATCGATTCATGGCATTACAATAACGAAATGGAGAAAACCATGTCAGTCGTGATTTATCACAACCCTCGTTGCTCAAAGAGCCGTCAAACACTTGAACTGCTTGAGCAAAATGGTGTTACACCGGAAGTCGTCAAATACCTAGACACACCACTTAACGTGGATGAACTAAAAGCGCTGTACGCCCAGCTTGGCTTTTCATCTGTACGTGAAATGATGCGCACTAAAGAAAGTGAATATAAAGAGCTTGGCTTAGGCGAAGACTCCGTCAGCGATGAGCAATTATTCGAAGCAATGGCGAAAAATCCAAAGTTGTTTGAGCGTCCGGTTGTCGTTGCTAACGGCAAAGCAAAAATTGGTCGCCCACCAGAGCAAGTGTTGGATATTTTATAAATGGATTGCCAGATCCTTATTTTGTATTTCAGCCGTCATGGCTCGACAAAACAACTGGCAAGACAAATAGCAAGAGGAGTCGAATCGACTCCTCAATGCCAAGCAATTTTGCGTACAGTTGAAGAATTGTCACCTCACTCACACTCCCCTTCTGATCCAATTGTTACTCTAGAGGAACTAAAAACGTGCGACGGTCTAGCGTTTGGCAGTCCCGTCTGGTTTGGCAACATGGCTGCGCCTTTAAAGCACTTCTGGGATCAGACTACATCTTTATGGGTCAGTGGTGACTTAATCGATAAGCCTGCTTGTGTCTTTACCTCTTCGTCCTCGATGCATGGTGGTCAAGAAACAACGTTACAAAGCATGATGACCCCTTTATTGCATCACGGGATGATGGTTTTGGGCATTCCTTATTCCGAGCCAGAGTTACACACTACGCAGTCCGGAGGCACTCCGTATGGCGCCAGCAGTGTAGGCCATGAGGCAACCCTAAGCAGTGAAGAGATTCGCCTGGCACAACAATTAGGCAAAAGGCTGGCAACTGCAGCGTTAAAACTAAAAGTCTGTTAGTAAAATCAAGGATAGTTAATCGATGTCTGACTCTTTAGACCAAACACCACTCGGTACACAGGCTAAAACCTATCGTTACCTGGCTTTATTTGGCAACTTAGCCTTATTAGCCTGGGTCGCTATTTGGCAGCTTGCGTTATCCCCTCATCCCCACCTCAGCAGCACAACACTTGCTATTGCTTGGTGTATTCCGCTACTACTTCCGTTGCCTGGTATTTTAGCTGGTAAGCCTTACACTCATGCTTGGGCTAACTTTGTTCTTATGCTGTATTTCTTGCATGCGCTGACCATCCTTTATGTGGATGGGGGTGAACGCTGGCTTGCGGCAGTGGAACTGATACTGACTTCACTCGGTTTCGCTGGCAATATTTTGTTTGCTAGAGCGAGAGGCAAAGAGCTAGGTCTTAAGTTGAAACGCCTCTCTCAAGTAGAAAAAGAAGAAAAAGCGAAATTCAATAAATAACGCCAATTGCAGTCAATCACTGATCATTGGTTCGAATACGAATTTAGAAAACAAAAAGAGTCGCTATTGCGACTCTTTTTTATGCTTACCACATTGGTCTTTGATCCTTGCGTTTCACGCCTGGAACGCTACCAAGGAGATTACGATGCCGAGCGCCACTCGTAGATCAAGTCATACTGTTCTCGGGCAGGCTCCACAATCATCGGCTGAGTTGGCTGTGTTTCGTCACTTGCTTCTGCCACAATATCTACTGGTACTTCAGGCTGCGCTTCTTTTGGCGTCGCGGCGTCTTTTGCTTCATTACTCTGAACCAATGGCTCTTCTTCTTGAGTTGAAGCTGGGGCATCAACTTCACCTAAAGGATCTTCAAAAACCATTAATTGAGAAATAGAAGAAGCTTCTTTCTCAAAAGCTTGTTGTGATGCCAAAAGGTGGATGTTGAGCGTTAACTCGTCCCCTTGAACACGCTTAATCTCTGTACCCGCAACCGAATTAAGTTGTTTTAACGCATTCTCTAAACGGAAGAAGTCCGTGGCAGAGGTTACATTAAGGACTTTCACTGCTAGCGCTTTTGAAGACTTTCCTGAAACCACAACTGCACTCTTACTTGCATAGTAGTCTGCGATGCCATCCACCATTTCTGCAATAGCATTAGCACCTGATACAGACCCGCTACGCGGAGAACGTTGCGCTTCTACAATTCTCGTTGGCGACTGGTCGTAGAGTGTCCAACGAATTTGTTCACCTTGAACCCGTACAACCAAAACGGCGTCAGCTGGGTAGCGCTGGCTGGCTTGACCAATTGGCTCAATAAAGCCGCCCCAAAGATCAGAGACATTAACACCGGTTACATCATCAAAATCCCCAACCGGGATAGTGATTGGTAGGCCTCTTAATTTCGCTGCGCTACGAAGTGCTGCAACATTTGAAGATTCAGAATGTTCCCACGCAATGTTACGATCGTAACCCTGTTCTTCAACCATCCAAACTAAAATATTGGCACGATTTGGCGACCAAGATGGCAATTGTGCTTGTGTTAAAAGAGAGCTGATTTGGTCGTTGTTAAACAACATTTTTAAGCTCGCTTTTCCATCAACCTGCCCATAGCTTAGTTGAGAAATGTAACGCGCACTTGAGCTAAGTGCCTTTTTAATCACTGGATTGCTTAAAGAGGATTGAGAACCGGTCGCTCGAACAATCACATCCTGCATACCTTGTTGACGAGCCAAAGACTCACCGTCGTTCTGCTCACTGTCGATAACCACTTCGGCACGATAGATATCCACCTGAGTTAATGCATATACTGGTAGGGACAACCAACCTATCAGTAAGAGAGCTAAATAGCGCATAGTTTTTATAATCCTCTGAACAAGAACCCGAATAATAAGCAACTATCAAATCTTGAGCAAGGCAAGTACTGAGTAAATTGTCTGTATTATGACCAGCTTTGTTAACTCGGGCCTCAACCAGCACTTCAGTGCTATTTTTTATAATAAACTCATTGCTTATTAAGCTATCTCAACAAGTTAGGCTGTCCATTTTTCATCTTCACGCAAGACACGTAAAAGAGGACAATTTGCAAGCAAGCAACTCTCAAAAGTGCTATTTATGGGAAAAATTCAATCGAAAGTTTGATCTATGCAACATTGCAAACGATTGCAGGATGATAGTATTCGCCGGATTTGTCTGCGTATCTTGAAAATAGGGAATTATTATGAAAAACGCGTTACAAGGCGCTCAAATGCTCTTTGTCGCTTTTGGTGCTTTGGTGCTTGTGCCGCTCCTAACTGGCCTTGATCCAAACGTAGCCCTCTTTGGTGCCGGTGTCGGTACCCTCCTCTTCCAATTAATGACTAAACGTTCTGTTCCCATCTTCCTTGCCTCTTCTTTTGCGTTTATTGCTCCTATTATGTTCGGTATCCAAACTTGGGGTATCGGTGCAACGATGGGCGGCTTGATGGCAGCTGGCTTAGTTTATGTGGCTCTAGGGGCGATGATCAAAGTGCGTGGTGTTGGATTTATCCATAAAATTCTCCCGCCCGTTGTCGTTGGCCCTGTGATCATGGTTATCGGCCTTGGCCTTGCCCCAACAGCAGTGAACATGGCGGTAGGTAAAACTGGTGATGGAGCTGCACAGCTAGTTAATGGTGATGCTGCGATCATTATCTCGGCGGTCTCACTGCTCACAACCATTGTACTCAGCGTTTTTGCAAAAGGCTTTTTGAAGCTCGTTCCTATTGTTGGTGGTATTCTTGCTGGTTACTCTGTTTCTCTATTCTACGGGGTGGTTGATTTCACTCCCGTAGAACAAGCGGCTTGGCTAGCCATGCCAAACTTCACCGCGCCAGAGTTCAATATCAACGCAATTTTGTTCATGATTCCTGTCGCTATCGCACCTGCGGTTGAGCACGTAGGTGACATGCTTGCTATCTCAAACGTTACAGGTAAAAACTACCTGAAAAAACCAGGCCTTCATCGCACAATCGCAGGTGACGGGGTGGCAACTATCGCAGCTTCGATGGTGGGTGCTCCACCAAACACCACTTACAGTGAAGTAACAGGAGCGGTAATGCTAACCAAAGCATTTAACCCTGTGATCATGACTTGGGCAGCAATCACCGCAATCGTACTTGCATTGGTAGGTAAGCTAGGTGCGGTTCTTCAAACGATTCCAGTACCTGTCATGGGCGGTATCATGATTCTGCTGTTCGGCTCTATCGCAACGGTAGGCCTCAACACACTGATCAAGAATAACGTTGATTTACATAAGTCTCGTAATCTAGTGATTGTTGCCGTAACCCTTGTGTTTGGCATTGGTGGTATGGCCTTCGGTATTGGTGAGTTCAGTCTACAAGGTGTGAGTCTATGCGGTATCGTGGCAATTATTCTTAACCTTGTGCTACCAAACGATTTAGGTGAAAACCACGTTGTAGATAACGCACAAATGGAAGAAGAAAGCGCGAAATAGTACGTCTGCGCCGCTTTATTAGGTGGCGTGTCTTACTTTTCTCCTCTTGTATGACCCGTCCTGATATGGGTTGACACTTTTTAACTAAAACGCTCGATGTACTTCATCGGGCGTTTTGTATTTTAA